>PMZB01000057.1 GCA_003170575.1 Chlamydiia bacterium
CCAGAAAAGAAAAACAGCGAAAAAGTATATTGTTTTTTTGACGAGATTCAGATGATTCATGGCTGGGAATCATTTGTGGAACGGATTCTACGGACAGAAAAATGCGAGGTTTACATAACTGGATCATCTGCTCACATGCTTTCCAAAGATATTGCCACAACCATGAGAGGGAGAGCTCTTTCATGGGAGCTGTTCCCCTTTTCGTTCAGAGAATTTTTGGCATATAAGGAAATTGAGGACAAAGCACCTTACTCTACCAAAACACGTCTCCTAATTCAAAAAGCCTTTGAAGAGTACTGTGAAGTAGGTGGTTTTCCTGAAGTGCGCAATATAGAAAAACATCTACGCATAAAAATTCATCAAGAGTATTTCCACGCTGTTCTGTTTAAAGATCTTGTGGAGAGGCATGACGTGTCTCATCCAAAAGCAGTTTCGGATCTTGCTCATTGGATATCTGATAATATTGCCTCCACATACTCCCTTAACAGGCTTTATGGATATCTCCAGTCTCTTGGCCATAAAACGTCGAAAGCCTCGATTGCAGAATACCTCGAGTGGTTTGAAGATGCTTATTTCTTTTTTACCGTGAGAATTTTTGATGCCTCAGCGAAAAGGGCACAGATGAGCCCTAAAAAAGTCTACTGTATCGACCATGCGCTTATCACTTCCATATCGTCAAACATTCTAGTCAACTCTGGACACCTCCTAGAGAATCTTGTTTTTATGGGGCTTCGCAGACTCTATCCACACATTTTTTACTACAAAACCAAAACAGGCAAAGAAGTAGACTTTCTCGCGCAGGATCACAACCGCGCAAAGCAACTCGTACAAGTATCTGAAACACTATCCTCTGAAAAGACAAGGCAGCGTGAAATCTCCTCCCTGGAAGAAGCGATGAAAGAACTCCACCTCCCATCAGCTACCATTGTCACCAAGGATGAGGAAGGCTCCCTCTCCGTTTCGGCAGGAAACATATCTATAACTCCCGCCTGGAAATTTCTGCTTAAGGAAGAACCGCTAACCGCTTCATCTGTGTAGCTAAAAATCCAAAGAATTCGATAAGCTAATGTACCATTTCTAGCAAAGGAGAATTAATATGACTACAACTCAAGGAACTAAATTACTTGATCAATATTCGGTCACTGACCTTCAGAGACTCTACTCACTCTCACTTGCTACACCTGAAAAAGCGGAATCAGTAACTGCAGAGAGAGATCTTATCGTGTATCGTAACAAAAGTTTAACCTTATCTTTAACTAATGGCACCATCTCAAAATATAGAGATTTAATAATTTTTGGAGAATTGATAATAAAATCAGCTAAAGAGGAACTCCCTCGAGGCCGTCTTGAAGCACGCAATATCATACAGCCAGGCCACCTCGACATTACCCATATCGAACTTTCTGCCAAGTATCACACCATATTTCATGGCCTCGCCTCTTTTCAACAAGAGCTTTTACACCGTCTCAACAAAAGCACCACCTCGCAAGCTTCCTCCACAACTACTGAGCAAAAGCAGTAGCCACGACATCTTAGCATATGCAAATATAATCACCTTGAGACTCCTACAATGGAGTCCTTTCTCCTTGCTTCATCGGCGCAGCCGATGACGTGAGGAAGCCGAATATGCTTTCAATGACACAAGCCAAAATGATCTGAAGAATTCTTCAGATCATTTTGGCTTGTGTCATTGAAAGCATATTCGGCTTCGGGAGTCTGAGAGGATCCCCACCCTCCTACTCTACGGTGACAGACTTAGCCAGGTTTCTGGGCTGATCGATATCGGCGCCGCGTTTTTTGGCGCAGAAGTAGGCGAAGAGCTGGCACACGACGGAGGCGAGGATGGGGGCGAATTCGTCGCGGGTTTTGGGGATGAGGATGAGGTCGTTGGCGATTGTGTGGAGGCGTTCGTCGTCGTTGAATGCGAGAGCGATGATGGGGCTATGGCGTGCTTTTGCTTCGAGCACGTTGCTGATTATTTTGTCGTATGTGACCTGATCTGCGCAGAGGGCGAATGTGGGGCAATGCGGGTTGAGGAGTGCTATGGGGCCATGTTTGAGCTCGCCTGCGGCGTAGCCGTTGGCATTGATGTAAGAGATTTCCTTGAGCTTGAGGGCGGCTTCGAGGCAGGTGGGGTACATATACCGGCGGCCGATGAAGAAGAAGTCGTTGAGGTGCGCATATTTGTCTGCAAGGTGTTGAATGGCCATTGCTTGCGCGAGGACAGTTTCGATCTGTTCAGGGACTGCCTCAAGGGCGATTAAGAACTCCTTGCCTTCAAGCTTGCTCATGTGGCGCAGGCGCGCCATCATCAGGCTAAAGAGAGCGAGCACGGTGAGCTGGCTGGTGAATGCTTTTGTGGAGCAGACGCCTATCTCGGGCCCTGCGCGCAGAAAAAACGTGTAGTCAGCGTCTCGTGTGAGGGTAGTGCCCTGGACGTTGCATAGGGCGATTATGGTAGCTCCTTTTGCTTTGAGCTCGCGCACTGCGGCTATAGTGTCTGCTGTTTCTCCTGACTGGCTGATTGCTATGACAAGTGTTCCATCTTCGACGATGGGGTTTCTGTAGCGAAACTCAGACGCTATCTCAATGGATGTGGGGATACGAGAGATCTCTTCAAGCATATATCGTGCGATCATTCCTGCGTGAAGCGATGTGCCCGCTGCTACTATGACGATCCGTTTTACTGCAAGAAGCTCCGCTGGTTTGAGGAAAAGATCATCTAGGGCAACTGTGCCATAGTCTTCAAAGAAGCGGGAGAGCATGGCGTTACGCATTGCCTGGGGCTGCTCATAGATCTCTTTTAACGTATAGTGCTCAAACTGTCCCTTGGAGAACTCTTCAACACTATGTTTAATCTGTTCTACTTGTTTGGATATGGGAAGGTGTTCTGCATCAAAGAGCTCTGCTCCTTGAGGACGTATGCGAGCTACTTCCCCATCGCTTAGGTAGATTACTTCTCTGGTGTGGTGGACAAGGGCGTTTGGATCTGATGCAGCAAAGGTCTCTCCAACTCCGATACCAAGCACAAGAGGTGCGCTATTTTTCGCCACAATGCACTCATCTGGATGGTCTTTGTGAATAACTGCGATGGCCCAGGCCCCTTTGATAAGGGGCATCATCTCTTGCACAGCCTTCAGAAGATCGCCCTTGTATACTGTTGCGATAAGGTTTGAGATAACTTCTGTATCTGTTTCTGTACGAAACTTAACTCCCTCGCGTTCAAGTTCCTCGCGCAGCTGCATGTAGTTTTCTATGATGCCATTGTGGATTACTGCAACGCTCCCTTTGGCATCTAAGATAGGGTGGGCATTTTCCTCTGTGGGCTTGCCATGGGTGGCCCAACGAGTATGAGCGATGACTGTGGTGGCTGTTTCATCCCCAAGCTTTTCTTCAAGGTTTTTGAGCTTGCCGACTGCCTTTTTGCAGACTATCTTGCCCTTTTCAATAAAGGCTATGCCTGCCGAATCGTAGCCGCGGTACTCCACTTTTTTTAATCCATCGATAGCGATACGAATGCCATTACGTGTGCCTACATAGACGAATATCCCGCACATTATACTTTCAAGCTCCTATTTCATTTTTTGCAACAGCAGCGATGTCTTCTGCATACTGTTCTATTACACTTCTTTTTGGCCCCTCAATCATAATTCTGAGGATGGGTTCTGTTCCAGAGTATCTGACAAGCACTCTTCCCATTGATCCCAAAGCTTGTTCTACTTGATCTATTGCATGACGTATAGGCTCATTTTGTTCAAGCGGCGGCTTGGCCTTTACTGGAATGTTAACCAGGATCTGAGGAAATTTCTTAAAGACTCCTGCTAGTTCTGAAAGCTTGCTTCCTGTCTCTATCATGATACGAAGCACCTGGAGAGCCGATACCAGGCCATCTCCGGTTGTATTGTGTTCCAGGAAGATAACGTGTCCGCTTGGCTCGCCTCCAAGGTTGGTATTTCCCTG
>PMZB01000083.1 GCA_003170575.1 Chlamydiia bacterium
TCTCCGTATCAAAACAAGCCATCGATATTTATAGGCAGTTGCTTGAGCGTGAATTTTCATTTAAACCTGAATGTAAAAAACTGACCTTTGGCTTGAGTTCAGATGCAGATTATGAAAAGTATTTTAAAGATAGGGGGTACAAAGAACCTCTTGATCAGAATGAGAGCCTCACCCTTGCTGAAAAGTTCGCTATCAATATTTTTACAGGGGGTTCTTATGAATTAATAAATCCTTTGATGCGTAATCAAATTGATAAATTTCAAAAAAATATGCGTTCCAGGTCTTTTGATTCTTGTGTAAAGGAAACGCTTGCCCACCTTGTCATTGCTATGTCAGGGCTAAAGAAACTTCCACCCTACTCTCCCCCAGATATGAAAACAAAATATCTCTGGAGAGTCGAATTCAAAAATTCGGATTTTCCTCTTGAGGAGCGGATACGAGCAGTTTTAGAAGGAGGAAGCGCAACCTACCAACTGGGTTTTTTGAGCACCTCCCACACAAAGCCAGCACCCTACGGAGATATATCAGTACAAAAAGTTGTTGCTGGAGCACTGATAAAAAGCCCAAATGGCAAGGACATCTCTTCCTTTTCACAGATTCAGGTTGAACGAGAGATCCTGATCGCCCCCTCATTGATCCGATGGGCGCATGTGGAGCATATCAAACATAAAGGGGAAGATGTGCCTGTTTTTATAGGCTACCTCTTTTCCTCACCCCAAGAATATGCCCTTATGTATAACTTTGATCGAATGTTTGACTATTTTCTTACCCTCGATCAACAAGATGTAGAGAAAGAATATGCAGCATTGCCTCCAAATACCCGAGCAGCATTTTGTGCTTTTCTTATTCAAGAGAAAAGCATAGCTCTTCACTACATCGTGGATGACTTTTTCCAATCGAAAAATTGTCAAAATGAGTTTACTTCTGTTGATACTCGGACCCAAAAGATCCTCCTCAACTGTGCCCAAGAAAAGAAACTTCCAATTGTAAATGATCTCGTCCGCCTCAATGCTGAGTGTCTTGCAACAAGTATACAAGCAAGTCAGATGATCCAAGACCAAATCCTCACAACCAGTCCTTATGACACGATCACTGCTTTGCGGGAGCATTTTCGTACTCACCCTGAAAACCTGAAGCAGTACTATGAAAGCCCTGATATACAAAAAAAGATCCTGGATTTAAAAAAGGGATGTGAATCGAAATTTACTCCTGCCACTCTTGATTTCTCAGGTCAAGATTCGCTGAATCGAGAACTCATAACAAGCACGCTGTGGAATGACGCTCTTCGGGATAAGGATGTAATCCTTGCTCTTTTTGCATTGGAAGCAGACCCGTCAGCTTCTTCATTAGAATTACAGCTCAATAGCTTGTCATATGCTAAAAACAGGAAAATTACATCGATGATTGAACAAGGGGTGAAAGCTCAGCATCCTGTAGTTTTAGAAACGCTTCCTCTCAATGGGGATGTGCGCGCAACTCCAGATCTTGCCCATATCCGAGAGTATAGTACGCGTAAAGCGATTGACGCAACCTTCATACCTATCTTCAATGCAATCGATCAGGCATACACAAAAGCTACCGGAAAAGAACCCCCACCCATATCTCAAAAAAGTCTCTTTGATGTTCCGTATTCTCCATCTGGATGGCACGCATATCTCAACATCTTTAACACTCTCGAGAGAGCCATTCATTCAGTGGATGAAGCCACTCTTTATGCTTCAGAAGCAAAAGCGACTCCTAAAGAACTTAAAGAGGAAGTGCTTTATGGATTTCGGGCTTTTTGCACTGCTGCTGGGATTGATCTTAAGAGCACAACTCTTCCTGAATTGGTGGAAAAGATGGCAAAATCTGATGCTCTGCTTGATCAGAAAGTATCTCATCTTATGTATGACCGTCTCCACTTGCTGGTTGCCTTAGGAAGCCCAGATCTGACAATTCAGCTTGCAGACAACAAGATAGTCTCTATAGAAGAAGTATTCAGAAACCTTATCGAATTTTTTGCATCAACTCCCGAAATTCCAAATTGCTACGCTCTTGCTGCTGAACAGTTTTACACACGTATCATATTTTTGGCAGAAAAGCTCGCCTTCTCATTCCCAGAGCACATCTCTCATGAAGAGCTTATGAAATATAAACAAGAATCGGGCCTTCAGGCTATGTCAAGACAAAACGAAATTCAACGTGTGCGAGCAGAAGAAATGAGAAAGACCCTTGGCCAGTTCGTCTCGCATTCTGAAATTCGAAAAATTTTGGTAGATGACTTTGGGATCGAACTTCAAACCTCTCAACAAATCGAAACAGCTGATCCTTCAGCCCTAGAAAGCTATAAAAAAGATATAAAAAAAGTTTTGCACGGTTTTTATGACATGTTGTCTTCTTCCGAAGGCAAAGAAGCAAGGTTTCTTGGGCCAACAAGCATAGAAGATATGATAAGTAAGCCAGAGCTTGCGCTCAATTTTTTGAAGTTTGTTCGTGTGTATCATATTAATCAAATACGAGATTTTATCGGTCTTCCAGGAAAGCCAGGGTGGTGGATTAAAACCAAAGAGGAATTTGAACAAGCAGCACAAGAAGTCGAAGAGACGCTGAATAATCCAGAGTGGGTTCAGTCTCCTCATGAAGTTGTTTTTTTTCTGCATTCAGAAGTGTATAAGTCTATTGCAGGTTATGCATTTATCGGCTTTTTTAAACGTTTGCAAAAACTTCCTAATATAACTGGAATTTATGTTGATATTGATCCGCTTTATTGCCCAAAGGCTCTCAATGATTTTAAGAAGTTTGGACTCAGCGATAAAATCCTCACTCTGGATATTAATACGCAAATGAGTTTTTCGGGTGTCAAGTCTGAAACATGGGCTATTTCACAAGAAATCTTGGAATTAACTAATCTTCAAAAACTTTCATTAAGAGGTTCTCCTCCGGTTGAGGAGATCCCAGATGGCATTTCCGCCTTGCAGAAACTGAAAGAACTTTCAGTGGCGGGGGCATGGTATCGGCCGGTACGTATCTCGGAAGGTGTGTGGCGATTGCCGCAACTCGTTACTCTTAATCTCGAATGTGATGCAATAACATCTATTCCAGAAGAGGTTGCGTCGCACGAAACACTCCATGCACTTACTTTAAAAAGTAGTACATTAAAAAAGTTTCCAGAAGCTCTTTGGCGCCTGAAAAATCTTACCTATCATTCTATACATTTAGCGAATTGTCGTTTACCCTTTACCTTTAATCGGTTGTCAGAAGAGGCAGAGACCGAAGAAATGGCTCTTTCTCGACTCTCTTTTTTGGAATGCATATGTTCGTCTGCAAGTGGAGAGGTCCGAGACGAATTTTACTGTCAGACAGGAGAAAAGCTACCCTCTCAAGAGACTATCTTAAAATTAAGGCAAGATAGAGAACTAGCAAAACGAGAAAAAGATCCTGAAAAAATAGTACAGATTGATAAAGAGATTGCAAAAACACTGAAACTCTTGAAGGAGAGTGCAGATAGAATCAGCCAGTCTCTGCCTGCTTATGTCCTTCAATTTTATGGACATAGCTCTCCGAAGTTTGATGTCCAAATGCCTAGTGATATTCTTGAGATCTTTTCTGCAAGTCATGCATATAATCTTGCATTGGTTGGTGAAGCGTTAGGAATGTACACATTAAGAGACACACTGAAATCAAGATCTGACTTACTCGACCTGCAGAACAATGTTGTCAAAAGACTCATTGAGGGGACTCCTCTGACAGAATTAGCTGTGAAATCCAGGGGCATGACTGCTATTCCGCTCGAAGTGCTTCGCCAACCACATCTAAAGGTTTTATCTCTTACTGGAACTTCAATTTCCTATATCCCTGCAGAAATTGGAGATCTCAAAGAGCTCAGAAATCTTGATTTAAGCAGCAATGCGATCTCCTCGCTTCCAATGGTACGTATCTCGGAAGGTGTGTGGCGATTGCCGCAACTCGTTACTCTTAATCTCGATTGTGATGCAATTACATCTTTTCCAGAAGAGATTGCGTCGCACGAAACACTTCAAAGCCTTACTCTAACATGCAGTACATTAAAAAAGTTTCCAGAAGCTCTTTGGCGCCTGAAAAATCTTACCAAGGATTCTATAAATTTAGCGAATTGTAGTTTTCCCTTTACCTTCAATCGGTTGTCAGAAGAGGCAGAGACAGAAGATATGGCTCTTGCTCGACTCTCTTTTTTGGAAGGGATATGTTTATCTGCAAGTGGAGAGGTTCGAGATGAATTTTACTGTCAGACAGGAGAAAAGTTGCCTTCTCTAGAAACTATCTTAAAATTAAGGCGGGATAGAGAACTAGCAAAACGAGAAAAAGATCCTGAAAAAATAGTGCAGATTGATAAAGAGATTGCAAAAACACTGAAACTCTTGAAGGAGAGTGCAGATAGAATCAGCCATTCTCTGCCTGCTTATATCCTTCAATTTTATGGACATAGCTCTCCGGAGTTTAATGTCCAAATGCCTAGTGATATTCTTGAGATCTTTTCTGCAAGTCACGCATATAATCTTGCATGTGTTGGTGAATCATTTGGAATGTACATATTAAAACACCAACTGAGATCAAGAGCCGACTTACTCGACCTGCAGAACAATGCTGTCAAAAGACTCAACTCAGGGGCTCCTCTGACAGAATTAATGGTGAACGACAAGGAGGGCATGACTGCTATTCCGCTCGAAGTGCTTCGCCAACCACATCTAAAGGTTTTATCTCTTACTGGAACTTCAATTTCCAATATCCCTGCAGAAATTGGAGATCTCAAAGAGCTCAGAAATCTTGATTTAAGCAG
>PMZB01000014.1 GCA_003170575.1 Chlamydiia bacterium
TATTTTTACATAATATACACCGTCCTCAATCACGTAGTAAGAAGCTTTTATATGACAATACCAATTAAAGAAAAACAAGAGGACGTGGCGAATAAGCCTCAAACTGAGGTTCATTCTTGCGCATAATTTTCAGAGGCTTTTGCAAAACTCGCAAAAGCCTCTTCAATTCATACTTTGAAGAGTCATTAGCGAATGCTCTATAAAGACAAAATCAAAGAGAACTTTTCTAAAGCTGTCTCTAGCTATGAGAGTGTTGCTTTTGTGCAAAAAGAGGCAGCAAAAGTTTTAGTAGAGCTCCTTCGTGACCATGTAAAAACAAACATTGTCGATATTCTAGATGTAGGAACAGGCACTGGTACGGTAATAACCGAGCTGCTTCCCTTCTATCCTACCGCACGATATATCCTCAATGACATTTCCCCTCAAATGCTCGAGGCTGCATCTGGAGTGTATCCGCATTTTCGTTCCATGGCCGGAGACGCTGAAAAGTTACGTTTTGAACCTACTGACCTTACTATCTCAAACCTCTCCTTTCAGTGGTTTACCAATTTTGAGCAATCAGTTTCAGCTCTTTGGGACAGAACCAATATTTTGTGCTTTTCTGTTCCCTGTAAAGGCTCTTTTTCTGAATGGGAGAAAATTCTCCACGAGCTTCATCTTCCTTCTCCACTTCTTCATCTACCAACCCATGATGAACTCCACGAGTTTATCAAGGAGCTTCATCCAGTTCATTTGTGGTATAAAACAAAAATATTTAAAGCCTCTCAGAAGAGTCCGGCAGCCGCTCTTCGCTACTTTCAAGCACTTGGAGCCAATACATCCAGAAGAGAGTATCCTATTTCATCGATTCGAAAAATTCTTACCTCCTCTCTTTCTCCATTTGTGCTAACCTATGATCTCTTTTTTGCACTACTTGTGAAATCATGAGCTTTATTATTACTGGCACTGACACTAATGTCGGCAAAACCGTGATCGCCTCCTGGCTTGCGCTGCAGTTAGGGTGTGAGTACTGGAAGCCTATACAAACAGGTGAAGAGTCTGACTCAAGGTTTGTAGAGAGAAAAGCCCATGCCAAAACCCACGCAGAGAGCTATACCTTTAAAGCTCCTCTTGCTCCATGGATAGCAGCACGCCTGGAAGGAAGGAACATCGATCTTGATACCATTCAACTTCCGACCAAATCCCCTCTTATCATTGAGGGCGCGGGCGGTCTGTTTGTTCCTCTTTCTGAAAATCAGTTTATGATCGACCTTTTCAAAAAGTTGGGTTTTCCAGTTATTGTTGTTGCGCGCACATCTCTTGGCACAATTAATCACACACTCCTCTCTCTTGCTGCTCTTCGAGCATATGGCATTCCAATTCAAGGCGTGATCATGAATGGTGAGAAAAATTCAAGGAACAAAGAGGCAATCGAAACATGTGGAAAGGTGCCGGTTATAGCAGAGTTTCCTTGGCTGAATGAGATATCCTACGAAATTCTGCAATCTATACCAATAGTGAATGGTGAGGCTATCTCTATAAACACACCCAAAAAGGTAATTTTTCCCTGATTATGTTGATTTGCTCTGGGGATAGTTCTTTTATACGACGTTGTACCCCGTCTCTGTAGTTCTCTTGGGAAATTTCAAACATATAAGGTAACGTGTATTGAGTTACGCGATCCCAATCAAGGTTGGTAAGTTGGAAATCGCTGAGATATGGAAGGTAATCCCAGAAAATTTCTTTTAAATGTGCATTCACTTGTGCTGGAGTAAGTTTTTGCACTCTGTACCCGCGACGACTGTCACCGCAGAACAAACACCAAAATTTAAAATCGTCAACACCTTGAAAAGTAAGTTGGGGAAATTGCTCATCAGTGATCAGATCAGTTAGACACGAACAAAGATAGTTTAGAATTGGGTCAATTTGAGAGGGAAGAAGGCGGGAGAACCGCTCTTGTACTACCTCCTTAGGGAAAACCCCCAAATCAAGGAATGCATACAATTGGGTGGGTGTAAGCTTTGTAGAGTCAATATCATCACATCGATATTGGGCAAGAAGTGTCACAATAGAGCGAGAAAGTTTGTCTATACATGAATTTAACTCTTCTTTTGAAAGACGGAGTAATTTTACAAAAGGCATGGTACGAATATCTTCATTTTCCCCGAGTTCTACTTTCTCCATAGGAATTGACTCCAAACGCTTCCGTAATACATTGAGGATGTGAAGTGAATGGTTTTCAACATCGACCACTCTCAATTTCAATAAATTTTCCAAAGGCTGCAAACAGATTTGATTCACAGGCATTAATTCAGAGATGTCCAATTCACCCAATATTGCTTCATCACACTGACTAAGAACATTCTTCAGCATCAAAGCAGAAACTTTGTTTGCATCTTCAACCGCTGGATGCTCTCTGTGCAAGCGATAGTTTCCACACATCTTAGGATACTCAGATGAGCTCCATTTTTCGTTAGCCTTTTCTATTGCAAAAAGCACCTGTCTAATTGATTCTAGGGACATATCTGCTTCATGTTCATGAGCTGCAGATGGAAGGGGTAAAATTTCTGGGAATACTTCTGGTTCACGTAATCCATCTATAATCATACAATCTCCTTATTCTAGAAA
>PMZB01000089.1 GCA_003170575.1 Chlamydiia bacterium
CCATTTGTGTAAGTAAGTATTTTGATTATCTTTGATTTCTGCTCTATTTAAATGTAGAGTTTTCCATTTTACTACCAATGCATCGTACTTGTCTTTCTCGGCGGCTGAAAGTTTAGAAAGAGTAATATGTATGTTCTGCTCAAGGGCTTGCTGGATTTCTGGCGGGGGGTATGATCCCGCTGAGTCATTTATTAGCTTACCAATCGTAACTGTGGCCGCAAAATCAGTAAGTCGCACCTCGTGCACTCCTCGGACCAATTTCACAAGCACATTATCAGCTTTGACATCTCTGTGGATGAGGTTTCGTGATTGCATGCCCCAAAGAGCTTCAGTTACTTGCCGCAAAAGAGAGATATGCAAGGGACGATATTTAGGTAGAAGAGTGTGAGTATTTTGGTCGAAATGACCATTCACAAACTGGCTCAAGTTCCCACATTCACAATACTCCATTAAATACGCGTGAAAGTGGAGAGAGGGAAGGCTCCAAGACTGATTCGATCTGAGCAGGCAGGCTTCGACACGAGTGGAAGGTGGTCATTACATCGTTTTGTCTTGGAAGATCTTTTATGGAAAAGATAGCGTTATTAAGCTGATCTTTATTGAAGAGGATTGCAGAATTCCCGGTGCCTATTTGATACCATGTATCAGGGTTGAACCTTATCTCGACACAGCTTGTTACCTTAGAAGCAAGTTCCACTTGGATGTGTCGAAGTTTGTGATATCCATTTGCAAATTTTAAAGTGACGGTATTCTCATTGGGTAATAATGTGGGCGTAACAATGATACTTCCATTATTGATAACGAATATATCTTTTGGCATAAATTTTTGTTTTTTTTAAATCCTGCCTCAAGTTGTTTAGGTAAAGTATACAGAATTGAATGATTGTAAGAAAGATGCACGGCTCTAGATGGAATGGTTCTTGACAACAAATTCCTTTTTCGCAACTCTGGAATACATTTTTGATCTATGCAGGGCTCCATGTTGTTTCGACGTATCATTTGCTTAGTTTGTTTCAGTTCCTTGTGTTTAGCAGAGCTTCCTGATCACTTCTTTTCCCAAATTTCTTCTTCTTCTCAGGAAAAATTCATTGGCCGGATTTCAATCACAGATCGCAAGAATGGGATTACCGAAGCGACATGGCTTTATGTGAAAGCGGCGCTTGATGCGTACAAGAAGGAGCGGCCTCGGTGTATCATCTTGGAGCTTGATACGCCAGGAGGAGAGCTTTTTGCAGCAGAAAAAATCTCTAATGCACTGAAAAGCTTTGATGCAGAGGAGGGTATTCCAGTAATTGCCTATGTCAACAACTGGGCAGTCTCAGCAGGAGCGCTTCTTGCCTATTCGTGCAGGTATATTGTCGTTGCAAAAGATGCGACTATGGGGGCGGCAACGCCCGTGTATGAAAAAGATGGCAACATGACAGAAGCGCCGGAGAAGGTAAATTCAGTGGTGCGTGCTGAGTTTGCAAATAAAGCAGCATTGTTTGGTCGTAATCAAGATGTGGCACGGGCCATGGTGGATCCTGATAGCATCCTGGTGAGGCGCGGCGACAAAATTATCGCACTCCATGATGCGTCTGAGTTGAAAAACGATGAAGTGATCTCCCCAAAAGGCAAGCTTTTGACACTAACTGCGCAGGAGCTTCTGGATCTTCATGTAGCAGACTATCTTGTTGAAAAACCTTTTGCAGAGTCTTTGCCAATAAAGACCTTTGAGATGACGCCTCAAGAGAAGATTGTGGCGTTTTTTGCTACCCCTGCGGTGAGCTCGCTTCTTATCTTTGTCGCGTTAATCTGCTTTTATATTGAGTTTTCTACCCCAGGAGTTGCTATCCCCGGACTTATTGGAGGTGTTGCTCTCTTTTTGGTGCTTGTTGGATCCTTTGCACAGGAGGCGATCACCTGGTTTGAACCGCTATGTCTCTTGGCAGGACTTCTTCTTGTATTTGTAGAGGTCTTTTTCTTTCCCACCCTAGGTATTCTCCTCTTAGTAGGGGGGCTCTTAAGCGTATTTGGGCTTTTGGGGATTCTCATTCCAGGATTGCGGCAGATCTCCTTTGAGCCAGGCGCATTTACTTTGTTTGGCGGGTATCTTCTCAATAGGCTCGGATGGCTCTCTGGAACCTTTTTGCTTGCCCTAGTTACGGGTATCTTTATTGCTCGATTTCTCACTCGCCGCCCCTTTCGCCTTTCGGGGATCATCCTGCCTGATTCCATGCCTACGCATGTGGAACAAGTTGAAGCCAATGTAGGAGATAGGGCTACTGTTTCAGCCCCCATGAGACCTTCAGGCAAGATACTGCTGAATGGGCGGCTCCTTTCTGCAATGAGCCGTGGAGAGTTTATAGAACAAGGCGAGGAAGTCACTATTACAGAAATACGCGGGAACACCATTATCGTGGAAAGGAGGCAACAATGAACATTTGGGTAAATCTACCAAAAATAATTCCTACTCTCTGCACGCTCATTTGCTTTGGACTTTGCCTGTATATTGTCTACATTTTGTTTGGGATTTGGGGAGCCCTGATTGCGGGAATCATTGTGGTGACTGCATCTATCTATCTTTCTTATAAAGCTCTCGGCTTTCTCGACAAGTATGAGAGAAAGTGATTGTGGGATAACCTTCACGTCGCTATTGTGTTTCTTTAACACTCTCAGGAGGTGAAGAAATGTATCCGTTAATTCTCGAAGTATCTGGTGATTTTTCTCTTTTTTTAATTTTGGCAGCGGTTCTTGCCGTCGTAATTTTAATCGTCATCAGTAGGTATGTCGGTTTATGGTTCCAGGCCTTTGTTTCAGGGACGCCAATCTCTCTTTTTAGCATTATTGGAATGAGTCTTCGAAAAATCCCACCACGGGTTATTGTGAACGCACATATTAATGCGCATAAGGCGGGGTTGAATGAGATTGTGGTGAGCGACTTGGAGACGCACTACCTAGCTGGAGGACGTGTAATCGATGTTGTAGCAGCCTTAATTGCCGCCCAAAAGGCAAATATTGTCCTTGATTGGAAGCGTGCGACTGCTATTGACCTAGCTGGAAGAGATATACTGGATGCGGTTCGGACCTCTGTGAACCCGAAAGTGATTGATTGTCCAGACAGATCCAGAAGCGATTTTATTACAGGCGTTTCAAAAGATGGCGTGCAGCTTAAATGTCGCGCACGCGTCACTGTGCGCACAAATATAGCGCAGCTTGTCGGAGGCGCAACAGAAGAAACCATTATCGCACGCGTGGGAGAGGGGATTATTGGTGCAATAGGCGCTGCTGATACGCATCTTGTGGTGCTTGAAAATCCTCAGCTTATCTCAAAACGTGTTCTTGAAAAGGGGCTGGACGACCAAACTGCATTTGAGATTCTCTCGATTGATATTGCTGACATTGAGGTTGGAGAAAATATTGGCGCAAAGTTGCGGACAGATAAGGCTGAATCTGATAAACGTATAGCGCAAGCTAAAGCAGAAGAGAGAAGAACCATGGCTGTTGCCTTGGAACAAGAAAACTCTGCGGAAGTAAAGGCCAAAGAAGCAAAGCTTCTTGAGGCGCAAGCTGCGATTCCCCTTGCTATGGCTGAAGCGCTTCGTGCAGGCAGGCTTGGTGTGGCAGATTATTACAAACTTGAGAACATTCAGGCTGATACAAAAATGAGGAAAGAGCTTGGACACACCTAAGACTTTGAAAAAAAACCTTTCTCCGACAAAGAAGGCTCTTATATCTGAACAACCTGAAAATCAGAAGTGTCAGGAGACAAAAAAGATCCGCGCGAAAAAGATGATGCTCGCTTATGAAATTCTGTCTCCTTGTCTTGCCCTTAGACCAAATTGTGACCCGTTAACCAATATTTAGTGGAGGATTTAACTATGAAATGGTTTTCGTTATTAACAGTGGGGATGATCTCACTGTGCTCAGTGGGACTTGCCAAAAGTCATGACAAAACAGATGTGCAGGTGAAGTCTTCACCTCAATATTTTGAAACAGTCAATACTCCGGCTCAGAATTATTATCTCACATTCAACGCTCCAATTTCTTGGGGGGTGGTAAAGAATAACACAGGTTCCTTTTCGCTTACTTCTGATGGAGCGACTATCAAAGTAACCAAGGCAGGAACATATAATTGTACCTTCCAATATTCGCCTTGTGTGGACAACGTCCCACCTGATGAGATTATTCTTCTTACAGGTGCGAAACTTATGATTTCATATGATGGAGTTAAATGGACTCAGCTCTATTATGAAGATCCAATGGTAAATACAACAATAAACTATAGTTTTCCAATCAAGTTTAGTAAACCTGGATATCTTCAACTTATCTTCGACGCGACATCTGACTATCCAACAACAAATTGGCCAGTATATCTAAAGGCTGGAAAAATTGGACTGCGATTTACTATGACAGGTTAATCAATCTGATCTTCAAAAAATCCATTCCCCGCTGATGCGGGGAATGGATGTAGTTAATTAGTCCACCCCTACGACGTGTTCATTAGGCTTAACTGGTTCGTTAGGTTTTTTTTCTTGTCGTGATGCTACTACAAATCCTGTCCACATATGAGCGGCAAGAAGATCTATCTTGTTTAGTTTTGGTACAAAAACGTGAGTAGCAATTGCGAGCTCTTCGACAACCATATTCACTGGAGTAGTAAGAAGGCTTAGAAGACTACAGCCCATTGATTTAGCACACCCTTTACGTGAGAAATCAACGAAGTCCTGAACAACCGAAAATAGTCCCCCAGTTGCAATATTTGCTAACGAAGCTACAACACTAAAAATAGCACGGATAGAGATCCAAATCGGAGAAAGAGTCAGGGATATGAGAGCTATTTTTCTGGATTCGAATTCCAATGTAGGATTGAAGGAAGTTACGAAGTGCTTCTCGCCTCCTTTCTCAAATAAGGTGCCAAATTTTGTTATTTCCTTCTTTCCCTCTTTTTCCTCAATTTCAATACCTCCCTTAAGCCCGAATAATTCGGGTCCAAAAGTAATTATCTTTGATGTTGATCCACCAGACGCTTCTGTCATATATCTCCTCTAAAAAAGAAAGGTTCTATCC
>PMZB01000238.1 GCA_003170575.1 Chlamydiia bacterium
GGATAGAATAGGTGAGAAGATCGCCAGAAAAGAGAATAAGATCTGGGGAGAGCGCCAAACATTTTTTTTTGATGCGATTTAAGAAACGAGGGGAAAGAAATTTATTTGTATGTAAATCAGTTAAATGCAGAACTTTTAGTCCTTCAAGAGCAGGAGGCAAATTTGGAATATAAATTGTGTGACGAGACGTGAAAAGTAAATTTGGTTCTATAAATCTTGGCCAAATCCCTACAACCGAAGTGACGCAGAGAATATCCCACAGTCGATCAAGGAAGTTTTTTTTTAAATTATCCACGTCTTACTGTTCCATGAACCCTCTTCCAAGAGCTTGAAAGAGGGTTTCAATAGGTTACTTCGTAACTTCTTTAAGATGGGTGGACACTTTTTTGGTCATTTGGAACATATCGATTTGTTGGGATCCAATGACTTTGGAGAGCTTTTGATCTGGATTGATCTGTCTCTTTGCCTTTGCATCTTGCAATTTATTTTTCTTGATATAGTCCCAGAGTCTTTTTGTGACTTCGGTTCTCGGCATTGGTCCTTTTCCTACGATCTCTGAAAGAGCATCGCTAACATTTACAGGTTTCATCAATGCTGATTGTCTTTTACTCGACATAATCCTTCTCCTCACACATGTTGGGGTAAACACTAGAGGCATTTTTTGTTGTGCTTTTTCAGAGGAGAAAAAGGACTCTCTCCCTCTAAAAAAGCACAACAAAGAATGCCTCGGTAATCCATGCGCATACTTTCCTCGCATGGATCGACCCCTCCATATATACGGCATTTCTCGCTTATTCGTCACAAGTTTTATACGGAAAAGTGAAAAAAACTGACCTTTTTCTTCCAAGGAGGTCTATTTTTTGTATATTCTGAGTCCCTTAACCAAAACTTTTCACCATTGGCGATAGAGGTTCTAATCATGGTTGAAACATATGCTCAAAAGGGAATCGAAGAGCTTTTAGAAAAGGTCACCCTGCTCCGTTCCTTGCAAGCTTGTCTTGCAGAGAAAAAGACATTTAAGGATAAGCTTGCATGGGTTTTGGACCAAGGAAAAGTCAAAAGCGTGTTGGAACAATTCCCTGAAATGACATCATTTATCAAAAGTCTGGGCGATGAGGAGCTTTTTATTATTGGGCTTTTGATCCTTTCTAATCAGTTTGAAGCGATTGCCGAACATGTGAAGGGCCCATTCCATGAAAAACTTGCTTCTACTCTTGCTATGTTGAAAGAAACAGAACACTTTTATGCATCCATTGGCGGGCTTCTTGGATATATTGAAAAAACCCTTCAGATGTTTTGTGGAAAGGAAAAAGAAAAACCTGACTGCAGTATTCTTCCGCCTCCTTTTTACGATATGCGAGAAAAGACGCAAGAGGTATGGCAGACTATTTATCAGGGAATACGCCGTCTTCCAGAAATAGCAGAGCTTTATACTGTTGGCGGGGCTGGCGATAGGTTAAAGCTGCAAGATGCAACTACTGGCTCACCCTTGCCTGTAGCCTATCTTTCTTTTTGCGGCCGGCCTCTTTTTGAACACCTGTTTCGTGATTTAGAAGCGCGCGAATATGTTCATTTTAAATGCTTTGGCAAGCACGTTTCAACGCCAATTCTTCTTATGACGTCCCAAGAGAAAGGAAATGATAAAGCTATCTCAAAGCTTCTGGAAAAATTTCAGTTTTTTGGGCGGGATAAATGCCGATTCTTTAGCATCGTCCAATCGCTTGTCCCATTAATTGCCAAAACAGGAAAGCTTGTGTTCCAAAAGCCTTTAGAGCTTGCTGGAAAGCCAGGCGGGCATGGAGTAATCTGGAAAGTGGCGCATGATACAGGGGCTTTTTCCTGGTTAAAAAAATGCGGTGCACAAGCTCTTCTTGTCCGTCAGATTAATAACCCGCTTTCTGGTCTTGACCACACTCTCAGCGCACTTGTCGGATTTGGCCTGACCCATAATAAAGCTTTTGGATTTGCTTCCTGTCCGCGTCGTAAAGGGTTTGCAGAAGGGTTAAACATTGCTCTGATCCAAAAAAACACCCATCTGGCAGCTATCTCTAACATTGAGTACACGAAATTCGAGCTTCTTACAGAAGAAGAATCAAAAGTTTTGGAAGGCAGCCTGATACCAGCCAACCTGAATATCTTGTTTGCAAACATCGAACAGGTTGAAAAGGCACTGAAAACAAATCCTATTCCAGGTCTTACTGTGAATGCGAAAAACCAATGCGAGTTTATGGAACAAGGCGTTCTCCGAAGCTTTCCAGCAGCGCGCCTTGAGTCAACCATGCAGAATATTACTGATGCAATGATGGTGAAAGTCTCTTCATTTGATCAGCAAATTATGAGGCAGGAGCTCTCAACCTTCCTGCAGCTCTACGATCGCGCAAAACTTATGTCAGTAACCAAAAATGCATATCAGGGGGAGCACAACCCTCATGAAACCGCTGAATCCTGCTTCTACGATTGGTGCACTGCCAGTCGTAGCATCTTGGAAGAACTATGTGGGTTTTCCTTACCTCCTCACCAGTCCCTTCCAGAATTTCTCCGCCATGGTCCCAACCTTTTATTCTTCTTCCATCCAGCCCTAGGCCCATTTTGGGAGCTTATTTCCCAAAAAGTGCATAAAGGCACGCTTCATCCTGGTTCTGAACTTGAGCTGGAGCTTGCAGAGCTCTACTTGGAAAACCTTTCCCTGAAAGGAAGTTTTCGGCTTCTGGCAGATTCCCCAACCGGCCTCAAAGACTCCTCCGGCATACGAAAGTTCTCAAAACATGCTCCTCGAGCCTATTTGAAGGACATCTCCATAAGCAATGCAGGCTTCCTTTCCGCCTCCATCTCAGACCATGTAAAACGAACTATACCCCGATCCGAATCCTGCACAATTTACCTTCAAGGCCTCTCTGAGCTCATTGCTGAGAACATTTCCCTTTCAGGTCCCTTTACCCTTACCGTTCCCCATGGCAAGCGTGCCATCCTTTCGCAAACACCTTCCGGTGAGCTCAAAGTGACCATGCAAGACTGTTCTTCCCCAACTTGGGAGTATCAATGGGACTGGGATGGAACCAAGGCGCCAGAGCTCTTTTTTAAAAAATTGGAATAAATGAAAGTGCCGGAATAATTCCCGTAGTGGAAAGAAGATACACTCCCGCACAAGCGGTGAAAATCCCAAGAACCAACCAGGACACCCGCCATGCAATTGATGAACTTCCCCGCGCATTCCGCAACAGAAGTGTTGAAAGGCCAATGACTGCGATTGATATACCAATCGGTGAAATGCAGAAGATTAACCCTGCTTTTATATAGGGGAGTAGATCTGCCCAAATAACTCTTGTCTTATGCATAAGTTCAATAAGCTTCGGCAGAACCTTGCTGCTCACTGCCCCCACATATGCAGGTACCGCAGCAAAAAACCCCTCCACCTTCCCAGCAACACTGCCTGCCACCGATGCAATATCCATACTCTCTCACCTTGTGGTTATCGCCGCTATCATATCTCATGTGCATTAAGATTTCATTGGGATGCTGATATTCTTTTGCTGAACTCACTTGCATGCATATTTACATTGTCTAAAAGGCCTTTTTCATGATACGAATTTATGTCTTCTTTCTTTCTCGGGGCAGTAGCTCAGCGGTTAGAGCAGCGGACTCATAATCCGTTGGTCCTAGGTTCAATCCCTAGTTGCCCCACTGTTTCAAACACCTCTGTGAACGTGATTTAACTTGATTGAATGTTGTTCGTCAAGTTAACTTTATTGCTCGCGGTGCAATGGGGGCACAAAGTATTTGAGTACTGTGGACGAGCCTATTCACTTGACGTTGTGCATTTGTCTTGGAGGACAAGGTGTATCGGCTGGCATATCGATATAGCGACGAGATAATTTTTTACTTCGATTCTGTTGGGAATAAGTATGTGGCTTCTGGTGGCTCTTTAGCCTGGCGGCTCAATAATCCAGGCTTAGTACGAAGCCATAGTCATTTTTCTCGAAGCAATGGTTCGATAGGACATTGTGGGTGCTATGCGATTTTTTCTGACCCACCACAAGGAAGAAAGGCATTGTTGGCATGGCTTCATGCGAAAAAATATTATGATTCTACCCTAAAAACTATTGCGTCATATTACCAAGAAAATTCCCCTGACGTGTTTCTAAATCGGCTTTCCTCTTTCGTAAAAATATCTCCTGATAAGAAGCTCAAATTTCTTACCAAGCAAGAGTTTGACCGTTTAGTTTTAGGTATTGAAAAACTTTGCGGATATGCCCTCACTGGGAGTGAGTCTTTTTCTCTTTTACCAAAAATCATTGCTAAAATTGAATGTGGGGGTGACAGAGAGGACTTATATCTGATTGGAGATGCTATCATCCTTTCTAAAGAAGAAGCGTTGCAATGGATTTTCTCGCATCGATTAGACGCTGTTGTTGTATATGAGGAGAATAACAAAACTCATTTGCGCTCTAGACCAAATTACAGCTTTCAAAAAATTAGAATATATGCCAATGGATTGTTGCCATCTGTACTGGAAGGTAAAGAAATAGACACTTTAGTTCGAATCACGGGTGAAAAAAAGCCAGAGCAATGCATTTGGAGTTTTATTAATGGAATTGATAACAC
>PMZB01000264.1 GCA_003170575.1 Chlamydiia bacterium
TTTTATTACATTGAGGAATTCCATGAAGCAGACATATGTGTTACTTGTTCCTGTGTTATTTTTAGTGGGTTTTGGGATTGGCTGCCAACGCTCTCCCGATGACGTTTGGAATGATACAAAGACAGCAGGCCGGCATGTTGGCCGCGGTGTTGATACACTCGGTGGCAAGCAGGGGTCGTCTCGGCAGATCGTCAATGGCGTTGAGTTTGGTGACGGTGGGCCGATTGCCTTTACGAAAGATCACCGTGATTACACTCCGCTTGACGATGATCAAGGGGCTCTTCAAGTTGGTGATGCAGAGTCGATTCCTGCTCCGAAAGATTCTCCGGGCGAGCCTGGAGGCCCAATTCCAGGAATTGAAGCATTCAAAGATCCTGCTCTTGATCCTGAATTAGCGCCTATCTTTGAGCATGTGCACTTTGAGTACAATAGCAGCTTTATTAAAGGTGATGAGAACCAGAAAATTGTCCAAAACATCGCCAGTTACATGAAAAGCCATCCACATCTTTACGTCTTTGTGGAAGGCCATTGCGATAAACGCGGTTCGGGCGCCTATAACTTCGCTCTCGGTGCAAACCGGGCCAATGGTGTACGCACGGCCTTGATCCAAGAGGGAGTCTCTCCAGACCACATCTTCACCATTTCGTATGGTAAAGAGAAGCCGTTGTTTGATGAAGAAGGCGAGGAGTTCCACCGCCTGAATCGTCGGGTACAGTTCAAAGTGTATCAGTCATAAGGGAAAGGGAAGACGTGAAATTGGTTTCTACTCTCTGCGCTGTTCTATGCGCCTGTCACCTGCATACTGCAGAACAATCGCAGGGAGCCCTGTTGCAGCGCCTT
Organism: Chlamydiia bacterium; assembly: GCA_003170575.1. GTDB lineage: Bacteria > Chlamydiota > Chlamydiia > Chlamydiales > FEN-1388 > FEN-1388. The sequence continues at coordinate 841 of PMZB01000264.1, forward strand.
CAGACATGTGAAGTTGAACTGAACATGCTCAGAAACAGCATCTCTACCCAAGAACAGGCCCGGGAGACCCTTGAAAAAGAGGTCTCCGGGCTTCTTCGTGCCACACGCGACTCTCTTTCCGAATCAAGGGATGCGGCTTCTGGTCGTCAAAAAACATTCGATTCAGCGCTCGAGAAGTTGACCCAGGATTTGAAGCAGCTCAAAAGCCACTCAAACGAGCTCTCACAGACCATCAATGATGTTTCGAAAACCATCAGCTCCATGAAAGAGACTGAAGTCAAACAGGGCCAAGCCATCAAAGAGTTGGAACAGGCAATGCGCGCTCTCACCCTTGCCATGGGCGGCAAGCCATCAGGCAAGGGAAGCGGCAAGTCCACTACCTATACCGTCAAAAGTGGTGATTCTTTAGAAAAAATCGCTCGTGCTCACGGCATGGGTGTCTCAGAGCTTAAAGAACTCAATGGACTCAAGAACGCTACGATACGGCCAGGACAGGAGCTGACAGTTCGGTCGCCATGAGCTTTTCCACTTCACCTTCTCCAGTCATTGGAGTCTTTGATTCTGGCCTGGGCGGCCTGACCGTTGTCAAGGCTTTGGCATGCAGAGCTCCTGGTATCCCTCTGGTCTATTTTGGAGATACGGCCCGGTTCCCATACGGCACAAAGAGTGCAGAGACCATCGTCAGATATTCCAAGGAAAATACCGCCTTCCTCCTTAAGCAGGGGGCTGAGATTATCGTTGTCGCTTGCAATACGGCCTCTGCTGTTGCTTTGAACCACCTCCAAGCAGCATTTTCTGTCCCAGTATATGGGGTGATCGATCCAGCCGCTCAAAAGGCTGTGGAGATGACGAAAACCGGGAGAATCGGGGTAATAGGGACACGAAGAACGATAAAGTCAAAGAGCTATACCAAGGCCATTATCGGTCTTCTTCCAGAGGCTCAGGTGACGGCTGTTGCATGCCCCTTGTTGGTCTCCCTCATTGAAGAAGGCTGTCCGAGTCAGGAGGCACAACGGTTGTTGCTTCGCGAGTATCTGCGCCCCATGAAAAGGGATTGCATTGATACGCTCCTCTTGGGATGCACCCATTATCCCCTGATGGAAGAGATGATCCAAGAAGAGATGGGGGCAGACGTTTCGATTGTTGACCCAGCCAAGACGTGTGCTGCCCTGATCGCCCCAACAATCCCTGCAGAAAAGGGGGCGGCTTCTGACTACCGGTTTTTTGCCTCCGATGATGCTTCCCGTTTTAAAGCTATTGGCGAGGCATTTTTAGGGATGAAGATGGGGAAGGTTCTGACGGTCAGTGTGTAAGGGCCCTAAGGAGGCGATATGCTGCATTTCGATGTTTCAGAGGGGATTGCACGAGGCCATCCAGATAAAATCGCAGATCAGATCTCAGATGCCATCCTTGATGCCTGTCTTCGCCAGGATCCGTCCAGCCGCGTTGCTGTAGAGACCCTTGTGTCCCATGGCCTGGTGGCGATCGGAGGAGAAGTCACCACATCAGCCCATTTTGATCCCGAGAAGATCGTCAAAGAAGTGCTCCATGATATCGGGTATGAGGGGGAGATGTTTCAAGACTTTCTCTCCCGCCTCCATGTTGTAACGATGCTGTGTGAGCAGTCTCCGGATATCTCCCAATCTGTTGGGAAAAAGGGTATGGGTACCAGTGTGGCGGCTGGAGATCAAGGGACTACCAATGGTTTTGCCTGCACTGATACCCCAACGCTCATGCCTCGTTCCTACGAGATTGCTCGGTCAATCGTCAAAGAAGTTCAAGCCTTGCGAACAGGTGATATGGCCACTTTGCTCGGACCTGATGGGAAAACACAGGTTGCCATTGATCTTGGAACAGCTGAAAAAAAAGGTGGGTCGGTTGTACTTTCGTGGCAGCACCATGAAAAAGCCTCTCTCGAAGAGGTCCGCGCCATTCTTGGTCCCGTGGTCACTCGGGTATCAGAGGAGTATGGTTTTTCCCCAGACACCGTTCTTATCAACCCTTCAGGCCGTTTTGTCCTTGGAGGGCCATTGGCTGACACTGGTCTGACAGGCCGAAAACAGATAGCGGATAGCTATGGGTCGAGTGTTCGACACGGTGGCGGGGCCTATTCGGGTAAGGATGCCACCAAAGTGGACCGTACTGGAGCCTATATGGCACGATATGTAGCCAAACATGTGGTCGCAGCAGGGCTTGCCGCCATATGCGAAATCCAGCTCATTTTTTCCATTGGACGGGCTACTCCTTTGGCCATAGGGATCGACTGTTTTGGAACAGAAAAACGCCCCTTGGCTCAGCTGAAGAAGGCTATCGAGAAAACGTTTGCCTTTTCTGTGAGTGAAATGATTCAAGAGTTGCGTTTAACAACGCCCTTCTTCCAAACAACAGCCCATGGGGGCCATTTTGGCCGTGAGGAGTTCCCGTGGGAACAGCTCCCTCATCTTGATGCGCTCGTGCGATTTCTTTAAACCCAAGTTGCCACCTATAACCAAGGAGCGACTTCCTTGGGCGGAGCATCTGATGCGCTTTTTGTCTCGCCAAGGGAACACCATTGGCTTCGACAAAAATCGCACCATCTGCTCCGCCCAAGATCGTCCCTCCTGGGATATAGGTAGCAACTTGGGTTTCAATACAGGCAATCGATCGAAGAAGTCAGTGGCCCACTCACCCTCGTTGTGCATTGATAACGTGAGCTATACACATTTCAGTTCAAGAATCGGTTTTTGCCTTCGCCAAAGCCCTCAGATTCGGGTCCGAAAAACAGCCCCTATATCCTATAGTGGGCTTGTTTTTCGGACCCGAATCCGCGGCCCCTGGCTTTGGCAAAATTCCGATTCTTGAACTGAAATGCGTATATATGCCAATAATGTTTTTTTTTCAACAACACTGTCCAAGTTCGAACAAGGAGAAGGTAATCCCTCAATTCTTGGGCAACACGCGTCATCCTGTACGGTTTTTTTGTGTCGTTCATGTATAATTCGCCCCGTGTTCCCGTAGCTCAGTGGATAGAGCGGTTGCCTCCGGAGCAACAGGCCGCACGTTCAATCCGTGCCGGGAACGACAGTTCTTTTTGTCCTCGTAGCTCAGTGGATAGAGCGGTCGCCTCCTAAGCGACAGGCCGCGCGTTCAATTCGCGCCGGGGATGCTTTTCTAAGCATTCAATCGCATGATATCCTCAATCATCTCAGGAGTTACTTTTTTCGTCCCCTGCAGTGTAAGAGCATGTTGTTCAAGCGTTTTTCTGCGAGGATCTTCGCTTTCAAGTGACGTGAGAAGTTGTTTGAGAAGATCAGTTATCAAGCTCACTCCACGATCCGTGACAATTCCCCCAATGATCGCTTGTGTGCCGATGGATTCTGGGCGGGCCACTGTGAGGTATTTTTCATAGAACTCCCATACTTTTGAGAAGCCATCTTCTCCGAGGGAGAGGCACCAAGCGATAAAAGCTAGCTGCTCGGTACGCGTCAAGCTGGTATTACCCATAAGCACTTTTGCTTGGACGCGCGTGATGAGGAAATTGGGGTCTTTTTCTAGCTTTCCCTCGAGCTCTTTCGATGATTCATGAGAATAGAGAGTTCCTGAATGAATATTCGCCAGAACCATCTCGTATCTATTTTTCTCTTTCAAGAAGGAAGACTCCAGAAAGTCAGTAGCATCTTGCTGGCTCAGCAGAATCGTTCTCAAAGAGCCGTCTGTACGGTCTCGCACGCAAAGCATGTACGCACCAGGTGCAGAATACTTAGTAAATGGTGAATACTTATCTAGATAACATGGAAAAAGGTTCATGCTCGTGAAGAAATGAGCTGAGAAAAATGGTGCAAATTTTGCCCCTTCAGGCTTCATTTCAAACATGTTCTTTATTGACGTCACAGGAGCTTGCTTCACAATTTTTTCGTCATATGGTGGAGCTGCTTCTTTAAAATTCTCTCCCTTCCCCAATAGCTCTAAATACTCTTTAAAGTTTAACTCCTTACCATGCCTCCAGTCACTGTGGTCACTTGTCTCACTGCTGGCTTGCAGTTGTACCTGAGTCTGCGTCTGTGTCGAAACTTGAATTTGTACTGCGGTACTTGTGTCTTGAGGAACTTCTTGAACTTGGGCTGGCAACACTTCTTGCATAGATGCAGCAAGGTCGTTCAGTTTTTGGTGAAAATCAGAAACATACCCTTTATGTATCAAATAAGCTGCAGGCCCAGATGATTCAAGTCTTTCATTGAACTGCGATAGAGCGTCAGCAGTTGGCTGCTCATGGACTTGCGCTCCATAAAGCTGGAACAAATCTTGTTGTTTTTCAAAAGAGAAAAGGTCCTTACACTCTTGATAGGCTTCTCTCACATCCTTTGAAAGAAAGGCTTGAAAAGCGCCTTGCTGAAGAAAACCTTCTGCGTCATTTTTAAAGGCACGGTAATTATTTACGCCCTGGAGTTCGATCTGATTACATATCGTAAAGGCAATAATGTGTTCGTTTGTCAAAGGCTCATCTTTGATCTGAAGAGTTTTTCGAATGATCTTTGCAGTTTCCCGATCAACCGCCAATTGACATGTTTGTCCCTTATCCAATCCACGCAGTCTCCAACACCCTTGCGCCACATCTCGAAAAATCGTGTCCTTGCCGATGATCACGACACACTTGGCATCTTGGCGTACTTGAAGATCGGCTCCTGTTGTAAAAGGCTTTGCCCAGTAGGCTGTCAGCTTATCTTTGGGTAATGTGCATTCTTGAAGAGGGTACGGAGCTTTATTTCGCTCGAGCACACATTTTTGTTTTTGGGCGTTATAAAAAATAACCCCCTTAATTTCCTGAGGATCTGACTTTGCTAAGATCTTCTGCGCAATGGCTTGGCCTTGATAATCAACAAGTTTTCCCGCAATATCAATAACCCCTTCATTTGGCTGAAGCAATGTTTCCAGATCATCAAACTCTCTTGAAGGCGCTACATCTTCCAGTAAAATGCTTGCAGTTTTTCCTACGGATTCTGCCTGTGGGCTTGTATGCACACAAAGTGGATAGGTATCTTTATTCCACACAGTCCCAGAAACCCCAAAAACCTCAAACAGAAGGGAGTAGATGAGTGAACTCGTCCGTTGATAGGAAGTAGGCCTGTTAAGCTTGCGCAAATACACTTCCCTAATAAAGCGCACCTTATTCTCAGGGGAACCTTTAAACGAGCCAACTATTTTCTTTGTTGCCTCAAATTTAGACTCTGTACATATAGATCTGGCTATCTCGTCCCCAAGGAATGAGCGTATCCAAACGATTTCAGAAAATTTCATGACATCGCATGATGGGTTATTCAGCAATTCATCGCTTACCTTTAGTTTAATACTACTTACCCACTCTTGGATTACAGCCTCTAATTTTTCAGAAGATGCACCCATATACATCTGAAACGTGCAACAGACCTCTTCCAGGTCATGGCCAAAACGGGAATTTGGCAGCGGCATCCCTGCTTCATATTTAACAGCATACGGAGCATCTTTTTCTCCAGCTTCTCCATAATGAACGCCGAGGACTCGTGTAAAGGTTTCTGGAATGATCTGCCGAATCTCTTTGCAACAGACAGCCAACACCCCGCGAGACGCGACAAGTTGTTCAATCTCTTTTTCAGATCGATTTCCTGAAAGATATTCCTTGATAAGTGGAATATTATTTTTGACCTCTTCTTGTATCTTGGGATCTGCAGTTTTTGTCAGACTTTCTACAATTTTATCAACCAGTATGGGACTTTCTTTTTCCAAAAATTCATTTTTTTTCTTAGATTCGACTGGCATGACAGCCAAAAATTGATACAGCTGACAAGAAATATCTAATACTACAGGGTCAATAGGTCGCAGCTCGGCAGTTGCCAAAAGGTGCTCTTTCAGCACATCCCACGTAGAATCAACCTCATCAAATACAGCTCTTCCATGAGCTATAAATTGAGTAAAGATAGACTGATACAGGGCAATTTTCTCATCCGTTTCTTTCGAAGCAGGCCTGGAAAGAGTCGAAAGAAAATCCAAGACTAAACCACTGATTTCTCTTGGCGTACATATCAGGATTCCTTTCTCGTCGAACGTTCTTTTTATCCCCTTCTCTATGAACCGTAATTTTTCTATGGAGATTGTTTCATTAGGTTTTGTTTCCCAAGAAAAGGAAAGCTGTGAAAAACTTTTTTGACATATCCTTGCCATCTCTGGAGACATTGAGGGATAGAGATTCTCTGGTATCACAAAGATAGGAAGCTTTCCAGCTAGTGCTACCAAGAACCCTAATATGGGAAGCAGAACTGATGATTTCCCGCTTCCCATAATCATTTCCATGACTTCGCCCGAGTATTTCCCACTCATAAAATTGAGAAGGCTTTGTACTTGCTCCTTGCGCAGGATATGGCCAAAAGCCTCTTCAAACACAAGAAAATGAGGGGAAAGAGCTGCATCATAGTGACGTTGCGTAATAAGAAGGCCCCTGAGTTGTTGCAAAGCCTGCTGTGACGTATCTCCGCGCTGGATTCGATCAAGAGCTGAAAGAGTGTCATCCAAATGACTTAAATACGTTTTGTTTTCTAAGTATTCAATCGTCAGTTTGCGCATGGCAAGAGCATCGTCTAGCGAGAGAGCAGGGTTAAGATCAAAAAAGCCATCGGGAAATGGTTTAAGAAGGGCAAAGATCGCATCCTGGATCATCGAAGGTTGAGTAAATCCAGCTTCTTCCATGGCATTTTGCAGCGCAGTCATCTCCACTCTGTCTTCTCTTCGTTTGTATAAAAATGCGACCAATTGGTGTCGAAGCTCTTTTGTATGACTTTTTGTGATATCTCTTTGCTGGATGAGCTGTGCTTTTACCCCTTCAAGCTCTTCACTGTTGAAAGAAAGGGTCATTTTTGTTCCCTGCTCCTGATATGCTTTCACAGCCTGTGTAAAGTCAGCAAGTGCAGTATTCCGAAGCGGCGATGTTCCAGGCACAAGAGTTGCAACATGCTCAGTCTTTGCAAGTGACGCCCGTTGTTGACTCCATTCTGTGAAGAGTTTACCTGAAAGCGTTGCAAAATCTGTTTTACCTGGATCCACAATATCTAAGGGAGGGGGAAGCTGCGCATAACTCGGCTCTGCTTTTTTTTCAGGGACTGGAAAAGGAATTTTCTTTTCTTCTGCAGGAGCAGCCTTTTCCTCTTTGAATAAGGGCGAGGCTCTTTCGAAAAGCGTCTTCCAATTGGCGTCATTCTCAGCATCAATATCCCCTAACGAAACATCAGTAAACTTTTCTGGATGTCTACACATGGCAAGAAGAATAGCGGCCGCTGTTTGATCTCGGGAAGCTTTACCCCCCGCAGCAATTTCTAAGAGCCTTGTAAGTTCCTCTTTATTGGTGCATTTGACATTACCAAATGATATTTCTACCAATATTGACAATAAGGCTGATTCTTGATTAGAGAGAATAAGCTTTGCAAATTTCCAGAAAGTCTCCTTAAAATGAGGCCTCAAAAGTATTGATGAATCCTCATATGACTCAAACCCTAAGAAGCCTCTTGAACTATATGTATCATCCATTTTTATAGCAGGCTGTTTGCGAGGGATCGGCAAACGTTTCATCTCTTCATGGGGTAATAGTGGTGCGCCTAACAGCTCTTCCTCTTCTTCAGTTAAGAAAAGCATACCAGCTAAATGTCGTGCATTATTGAAAGAAGTAAGAGCAGATCCGTAGTAAGGGATCTGAACCTCTGTAGTATACAACATCTTCTGTCGCTCTAAAGCTGCTGCAGCCTTGAGGCGAACAGCGTGAGATCTGACATCATTGTCATGAGGCGAGGCTGTCACAATCAACTTAAGAACTTGCATTGCGTCTTCAGAGAGAGGCGTCCTTTCTAATTGATCCAGGAACTGGAAACTTTTTTCATATTGCTGCCCCCACAATAAAGTGTAAGCAAGATAGGTTCTTGCTTCTGGAGAACAAGGAGTGACTGATTTCTTTTCCTTCTTTAGAGTATAGATGGAGAGATTTTGATGAGGTCCTTTGAGTTTAAAATCTGTCGAAACAGCTGACTGCGCTTTTTTCGTTTCTAACTCATGCCCGAAAAGTAACACATATGTTTCATGCGTCTTTTCATTTCTGAGCACGAGTTTGTGCGAGATTCCTTCGAGCGCAGGGACATATTGATTTGGTAACAGAATCTCGTCAGGAGCCCCATCTCGACGAAACGTTTTATTTTTAGTATCATAGGAAAAGGAGAGACCCTCTTTGCCTGCACGAGTAAACAGAATCCGGGAAATCGATGTACCATCTGAAGATATGGGGAGGATGTACTCATCTTGTTCAACGGATGCAAAATACTCAGGGAGTGAGCTGGCTGGCAAAACTTGGGCTTGGGTTCTCTTCTCCTTTTCATCGCAAACATATATTTTAGTGTCTCCTTGAAAATCGACCTCATACGCAGCTTTTCCGTTATGTTCGATTCTCAAGATCGGGAGAGTTTCATGCCGCCAAACCAGATTTCCCTCAATCAATCCTCGCGGCAGCTTTCCTTGTTCAGCATTTGGTGGAAAGAGTACAGATTCAGGCACACATTCATACCAAGAAGTCCCAATCTTTTTTTGGATAGTGACTGCTTCTCTTTCAATAAAAACACGAAAACTGAAGTTTCGTGAATCAACCTCTGTGTCAAAAAGATACACACCCTGTTTTTGTTCAATCACTTCTTTTGGCAAATTGCCCTGTGTTATTTGCTTCAAGAGAGGATGAGATGTAAGTGCAGATGGAGTCGGAACATATGTTGCATTATCATGTGTGAGTAGCCCTGTATGCAGTTCAAAACGGAGAGGGAAAGACTCAAACACTGGATATTCAAGTTGTGTCCATGTTCGAGACTCACCCAGAATGGCATTAATAATCGGCGAAGGATTCTTAGCAAGGAGGTCTCTGCTTTCAGGTTTATCTAAAATCTCTCTTAGAAAACAGCTAATTTCATACCACATCTGCGGTCTTTCTTGACTACAGGTTTGGGCAGCTATAGCTGCAGATGTTATAAGTTGCTCGAGTGGCGCAGAAGGGTCGAGAGACAGAAAGCGAGCAAATTCGTAATGCCAAAGATGTTGGTACTGTCCAAAGTGCGGGTCTTCTTTTGCCTCATATATGCGCTTGGAAAGCAAGTTAAACCAACCATTAACTTCTTCTCTTGACAAGCTTTGATGTTCATCTCGTTCAAGTAACATTCGTGACAGGCGCAGCGCAAAGAGTGCTCGATCCATATTGTCACTTAATAGAGATCGTTGCATCTCCTGACGAAGGAAGTCCGCCAAATGTAAGGTTGTTGTTTTCAAGAGTGTATTGGAAGTAGCGAGTTCAAATGGGACATGCGCAAACAAAACTTCTTCTAAAAAATACCTCCACCATGGCTTGGAAAGCAAGCTTGTGTAAGAAGAAAACGTTGCAAGCGCTGTATCAATTTGCAGCAATTTTTTCGTTCGAATGAGAAATAATAACTTTTCAGGTGTATTAGTGCGGTTCGTAGGCATTATGCTGTAAATAAAAATTGCTTCCTTATCCCTTTTTCCTCCCAAAACAGCATCATGACTATGCATCACTCGGTCTGAATCAACAGGATAGGATTTTCTTACCACAGAAAAAGGGTCAACATCATAAAGAAAAAACTCATATTCGCCTAAAGCTCCGGGAATCTTACTGCTTATACTTATAGATCTAGGAGGAGGGCCGCCCATCTTTACTACTAGATTCGTAGAGATAGCAAGGTCCCTTTGGGGTTTAATGTATCTTAACTCACTTGAACAAATAAGCTGAAAAAAATCAACAAGCTGACGAAAATTGGAGAGATTTTGACGAAAAGGATATTGCACTGAACTTGTGCCTTCTCTTTCTCCCTCCTCATATTTATCTGCACATAAAAGTACTGCCTTGGCTTGATCATTTGGCATCTGTTCCCAAATTTTTGGAGGAATGTCACCTCTCTCCAGTGGGATATTTGAATCATGGAAAAGTTTTTCTAAAAACAAGGAAAATTGTTCTCTTGTACCTTTTTCGAAAACCTTATCAAGGGGCAGCTCCGCATTTATCCCTGAAACACCAGCGTTAAATACCTGCGGAGTATCAGAATCCTCTGGGTGAAAAATAAGAGAGGAGAACTCTTTATCCCACTCTTCTATTGAT
>PMZB01000028.1 GCA_003170575.1 Chlamydiia bacterium
ATATACAGAAGCATAACCAGTTGATGCAACTGAATCGTAGCCCTTTTTATACTTGGAGGTATCAGCTAAGTTGGCTATTGCACTTTGTTTAGCATCCCAAGTCGCCTTCTCAATATAACTTGTGAAACCACTCATTGCGCTTGTAGCATATTTAGTCGTGTCAATAGTCAGGTACTTGGCATTACCTCCACTATTACCAGATGTTAAGAACGTATTGGCAGAGATTATTTTTGATACTATGTTGGCTAACCGTGCCGAATCTATATTGGTAAATCCCGCACCAATAGAGCCGGAGGTCAAAGCCCCTACTGTAACAATAGAAGCCGAGCCGTGATAGCTTGTGGAGTCTGCAAATGCCATTGACTTGACTATTGTACCTCCACCAGCAATTATCTTTGCATTAACATAATTACTGTCGGTATATGCGCTCGTACCAAAGGCAGTTGTTCCCGCGCCTACCTTCCAAGTACTAAGGACTGGATAGAGAGTGTTATTCTTCAATAGCCAGAAGTTTGAGATTTGTGCATATCCCAATATGGGCAATAAGAATAAAGCTAAAAATAGTTTTTTCATGGTTGCTCCTTTTAAATAAGCGTTAATATGCCATCCAGCGATATCCATAGATTTTACTAAACCAAACTTTTAAGAATACACTATTGGCGAACTTCTTTTCTTTTCCATCAAATACATCAAAAATAAAAATATTGTCTTTGTTGTATCCGCATACCACACTATAATGCCCGTCTTTTCCGTCTTGGTAATTTACTATAACAGGGAAACCTTCATCTATTGCATCGTGTATGTCTTGTATGGTTGCACTGTACTTTGTTCTTAATACATTCCCAGAAAGTTCGTACGATGCTTGCATTAAATCTTCGTGAGATATCCCCGAAATTGGAGAACAATAATGCGAATTGTGTTTTTTATTCACAATCTCATCTTTTACAATAATCGCCAAGGACGCTAATCCACAAGTATAATCACATTGTTGTGTATAATGCGGAATTTCCGCTCTCTTCACAAGATTATTCAAATCGACTTCATATAGATAATGTGTTTGTCTCGACCCATACCAACGTGGGAATTTCTTTAAAACAATACCGCCAAATTTCTGGACTATATCCATCATTGTCCCTTTGTGGGCGTGCCCTACAACGAAACAAAAACCTTCATTTACCAATTCATCGAACATCTCTTTTTTAAGTTTTGTAGCAATTCCTTGATTCCTATATTTGGGAAGAATTGCCGTACTGGTTATATAGAGAGTCTTTTGGGAATAATTCCTATATGTCTTGGGATTCCAATGACCATCGAACCAACCCTTGTCAACGGTTGAGAGAATGTTTCCGTATGTATTGCCCACTATCTTACCATCGACATAAGCCAAATATACGATTGCGCCATCTGCACACATACAATCTTGAGTTTCTTCTTCTGTCATTCGGAGTTCGGCGGGGAAACATATATTCTCGACCTCCATAATAGAAGATTTTAATTCACCCCACTTGTCCTTATTGAATCTATGAATGCCAATCATTTATGTATCCCCAGTTTATCAGTTTCGGAAGTTCTTTGTCTTTGAATCGTTTCCCAATATCTACTCTATAATTAGGTGCGCGTACAATAATCTTTTTCATGGTCTCGACACACTTATCGTTTGCCACCGAAATATCTTTATCGCTATATGTAACATCCGCGATGTACTCATATTCTGACGCAAGGTAAAACAGTTCTTTCTTAGAATCATACCTTATATAATTCGGTGATATATGCTCATCCCAATTCTCTATCTTGAACGGAAATTCAATGGGTTGGTCTTTGAACGAGCCGGGTACATTCGGCAAATCATTTGGGTATCTACCACAACCGATTACCGTTACCACGCCCCACTCATCTTTCCAATCTATATCACCCTGTTTCCTATCTATTAGGTCGGCGTAGAACATCCCCCCTTCTGTGTTGAGCAAATATTCTTGAAGCGATGAAATCGGGAATCCCGTGCGTGGAGTCCACTCATAAAGATATGCTTTAATCTCTCCATCTTCTTCACATATACCACAATTCGCATCTATGCTAATACAGACATCAGATGCTTGTTCTTTCAGTATTGGAGTTAGTTTTTCAAGCGTTTGTTCAAATAATTTCGTGTCTTTGGTTGTGAATCTTGCCACCGTACCACTTTCTCCACAAGTTAAACCCGTGTCCCCATCTCCCGCTTTTTTATGTTCACGATTAATCCCTATAAAGATATTTCCATTGTCATCTCGCTTCCAATCATCGTACATCCAAAATCCAGCCGTAGCAAATTCTATCCCTTCGACAAATTCTTGAAGGATAAATCCCACTGACTCGACATTCTTTTGTTTTGCCATCCACTCTAATTGTTCTATTGTATCAGACCCATCTTCATATATTCCAACGTAATTAAACGCTTTCGGAGCATCCCCTTCCTGTTTAATGACATACTGGTCGGGATTCTCTTTGACAAATTTAATTCCTTCTTTGATGTTTTTGATAACATGATAATTGGGTATATTGATTCCAGCTTTCTTCGCTATCTCCATTCCAAAGGCGCGGCTATTCTCAATCTTTGCTGTAAATTTATTACCACCCAAAACCTTGAATCCCATTTTCCTAAACTTTGACACATCAGATTCATCGTTAGAAAGTATATATCCATCCCTACCAACCCATCGTAGAGCTTCGCCCATAGTTTTTGCGTGTTTTACCATGCCATCGAGTTTGAGGCTTCCATCCTTTTCATCTGCAAAGATTCGCACATCATGTCCCTCGAAATGTTGGAGTCTCCAAGCAAGGGATGACCACATAAATTCGTCGGAGGCAAAAATTAAAAATCTCATGCTACATTCCTCATTGACTGTAAGTAACTCACCCTATCTTCTTTTTTCATGCTTCGTAGATTCTTAATAAGTTCATTACGGGAAATATCGTGATACTTAGATTTTCCCTTGGGTACATTTTTTCTCAATCCGGGTACACCTGTTTCGATTTCTTCCTTGAAAGATTTTGCCTGTCGTTTCGTAGCTTGACCTTGACCTGTTAAGAAATATTTAATTGCATTGTCTGAATCTTGGGCGCGGGCAAGTCTTTGTATTTCTGGTGGAATTAAAATATCCCTTGTTTGTTCACCAGCATATTGAGATAATGTTTCCGTGCCTCTGACTACCTTGCCAACACTTTCGCCAAGTCTCATTGGAGTTTCAAAAAATGGTATCTCTTGTGCCGCACCTAAGATTGCCCTTGCACCGCCAGTTTCAGCACCGCCCTCCTTACCCTTTTTCTGGTAATAGTCCATAGTTCTTCGCATTGTCGCGCCCATTTGACACAGAGCAAAGAATCTATTAGTTGTTAAATAGAATGGTAAATTTACATCTCCAAATCTTAAATGACCTGCCTGTACATCTTTCGGGTCTCGCTTCTCTCCGGGTTGCCAGTACCCTCCAAAGTTATTGGGATGTGTATATCCTATTCCTATTAGTACCGCACCTACTGAACCAGCACCTAAAAGTCTAATAGCATGTTCTCTTGCTTCTGGGGTCATACTTTCAATACCATCAGTC
>PMZB01000321.1 GCA_003170575.1 Chlamydiia bacterium
GATCTTGAGGATTTTTGCGCAGGAGATATCAGTGAAGATATTCATTATGTTTTCGGATGGACTTTTATTATGAGCCGTATCATCCTGTTTTTACATTCCCACGATACGAGATCAAGGGAGTACGTTTTGAAGACACCCTATGAGGGCGATTATGAAAAAAAGACTTCGCGTGAAAAAATATAAAATGCTTCACATGTAATTGTTGGGCATTTCTTCTTGAGGACGCTTCGCGCGTCCTCAAGGCGTCTATCACGAGAAAGTATCGGAAGGTCCATCTATGTCTCGGCATCGCTTAATCTTCCGTCACGAATTTTTCGGGTCAGTCGTTTATAGTACCTACGACAAGGAATACTATTTTTTCGATCATGATTCCACCGCAGCTCTCACGAGAATCTATGCGGGTGAGCGGAACGATGAGCTCGAGGAATTTTACGGCGAGCTCGAAGAGAACCACCTCATTTCCGACAACGTACGCACCGTTCACAATGAAAAGGTCTCTGGTCTTAGCGCTCCTTTAAAAGTTTTTCTTGACATCACATATCGCTGCAATCTCCATTGCGCACACTGCTTTACCAATTCTCATCTTTCCCATCCAGACGAGCTTTCTACGGAACAAGTCTTTTCACTCATTGAACAGATGGAAGATGCAGGCACGGGAATGCTTGCCTTGGCTGGAGGAGAGCCTCTTTTACGGCCTGATTTTTTTGATGTCGTTGAGTATGCAACAAAGCGGGGCATAAAGGTTGGGATGACAACCAATGGGCTGTGTCTGACAGAAGCCATTTCCAAACGTCTTCACGATCTTGGCGTCGCCACTATCTCCATAAGCTTAGATGGGATGGAGCGGAGCCATGATGCCGTCAGGGGAGTGGGCACGTGGAAGCAAGTCGTGGAAAAGATAAAAATACTTCGACAGCATTGCCACGTGGCTAAAATCGGCATCAGATACACAATCAATGCCCTCAACCTCCACGATTATGAGCCGGTGCTTCGATTTGCGGAGGAGGTGGGACTGGATGTCGTCAAATTCAACCCCATCAGACCCTTTGGTCGTGCAACACGCCACCAAAATCTCCTCCTCACTCAGGAACAGTACGTTCAGTTTTTAACCTCCGTGCAACAGGTCAAGACAAAGGTCCGCTATTCGCTTCCAAAGACGCCTCTAGATAACTGCGACTATGATTTTATCGATCTTGGGTTTGGATGCACTGGAGGAAGGGAGACATGTAATGTCAGCCCAACCGGCGAATTTTCCGGTTGCGCTTTTCTAGGAGACTCTTTCGTTGTCGGCAATATCAAGACGACGTCCTTTCTTGAGCTCTGGAGCAAAACCCAGGAAACAGTCCGTTGTGTGGGAAACAAGAGCTGTCAAAGCTGCAGCAGCTATGGCAATTGTCGAGCAGGATGCCGATGCCGAGCTCTTGTCGAGTTCGGGAACATGAACGCCATTGACCCTCATTGCACCTTAGGAAAGGCCGTAACCGGACAAAAGTTGACCATCAGGAAAGAAGGTGGATCGCATGTTGTTTATGATTTTGCCAAAGGAAGCTACAAAAAATTCGATTCCTTTTCGCACATCGAACAGGAGTATCCTGTTGTTGTGAGCAACCAGCAGTATCGGCTGGTAGAAAATCCGTGTCAGATGCCGTTGAAGATTTTTTTCGATGTGACACATGCCTGCAACAGCCGATGTATCCACTGCTATAATAATTCCCAGGATCCACTTCAAGACGAGCTGACAACAGAAGAGATTGGTGAATTGGCTCGACAAATGCATCTTTTGGGAATGCACCAGGTCAGTATAGCAGGAGGGGAGCCCTTTCTTCGGAAAGACATTTTTGACATCCTGCGCCTTTTCCATGAGTTCGGTATAGAGGCTTCTGTGACGACCAATGGTCTTCTTTTATCCGAAAGGAATGCGAAAAAACTTTCAGACTCCCACGTGAAGCACCTTACCATCAGTATCGATGGCATCACAAGAGAACAATACCGAGACATTCGAGGAGTGGATGGCTTTGATCTGCTCAATGACAACATCAAGCAGGTCCGCAATCACTTTTTGGGCGAGATGTCTATGCGGCTGTCAGTAATGAGGGGAAACACTGATCCTCAAAGGGTCGTAGAGTATGCCGTAGCTCATGGTTTCAGGGCACTCAAGGTCAACAAAACTCATCTCCTGGGTCGGTTTCTTTTACATCAGGAATATTGCATCTCTGATGAAGAGTACGAGCAGATTATCGAGAGGTTTGCTGCTCTTCAAAAAAGCAGTCTTCTCACCATCGAGTTGCCTCGCGAAAAGTATCTGAACGTACAGTCACCTCTTCCCTGCAGTGCAGGCAAAAAAACGATCTCTATTTCACCTCGAGGCGGGGTTTTCCCCTGCGCCTTTGGGCCAGAGTCATTTTATTTCGGGTCGCTACGAGAGAAGCTATTGGTCAATATAATGATTGACAATCAGGACTTCTCTGTGCAAAACCGCTTTTGTTTTGCCTGCCCTGGAATGAAACAGGGGAGATGCTTCACCAAAACAGCCATTCTCAACTAAAGGAGAACCACTATGGAGAAAAAAATCACCGTCGGTAATGTCTGCTTTCTTCAGGACAAACAACGAGAAAAGATCCTCCTTCTTCATCGGAACAAAGACCCTATGAAAAACCTGAGCACCGGAGTCGGCGGGAAAACCGATTTTCAGGAGGATATCCACCTTTCGTGTCACCGGGAAGTCTATGAGGAAACCGGGCTTAAGCCAACCAACGTCCGACTGAAAGGGGTCTTAAAAACAATTGTAGAGGGAGGGGGCTCATCGTGGGTTCTATTCGTCTACACTGGCGAGTGTCCGGAGGAGGCGGTTCGTGATTGTGACGAAGGGATATTGGAATGGGTTCCAGTCCAGGAAATCACCTCTCGCAATATCATCGGCTTTATTCGCAGAGTGCTGCCTCATATTCTTGACGAACGAGCATTTTTCGAAGGAACAATTGTCCATGATATGCAAGGGCAGGTCATCTCGGACATCATTAAAGTGCATTCGATCGATCCATTTCACAAACACTAAGGGGACAAGGCGCATTATTGAGGCGATTACGGAGGCTCGCGACAAAGGTCTTATCGAGAAGGTCCGTAGCGGCCTGACTTCATGCGTAATTCGCGCAGGGTTTGGGGGACTGGTGAAATATAGCTTGATGAATCCGTAGGGGATGGGGTCTCTTTGTGAAACTTTAGAAAAGCTGATTGGGTTGCAAGATGAACGCTTTTAGCGACAAGCCCCAATGGCGAGGCTAGAGCAGATAGTCCTGTCAGCATCCCTCCGAGAATGCGTCTATAGGTAAATTCAAATAGCTCAAAAGGAACCAATACGTATTCAGCATCATGGCTCACATAGCCATCAGGGGTGCTTTTATATATGATGTGTCTTCTGTCTGATCCATCAGCATGTAAATGCCAGCTCAAAGGGGTAGTAGTAAATTGATACAACTTTGAAGGAGCAGAAGTTAAAGCATGGCCGAATAAATCAGCATTGTTCCAGATTTGGCTTACCTTCTTTCCGAAGGTGGTTGAAGCGATGTAATTCATACATCTACGCGCGCCTAAATGGAGAACTTTTGCACTAAATCCTAGGGGCGTCAATGTAAGAAAAGAGAGTGCAGTAGCACATGGGCCTAAACCACGACGTGCCACGAATTCAATTAAATCTACCAATCGCTTCTCTGGAGGCACGCATGTCCAATTTATGCGCTCCCCAAAGATAATATATTTTCTTGTTGAACAAAACCTTACGGCTTCCATTCTGTGGCCGGGGGGTGGACACTCACCAAACCACCACCACAAATCGCCTTTGGCAAAGCCCCATATTTTAGGGGGTATAGTTAGTAAAGAATGCCCGCAAAGGCTCGGATCTTGATAAATTTGCTTTAAAGACATGTGTATTTACCTAAGTAAAGGAATTTTTGGATGTTTGCCATGCATCGATATTTGCACTCCCTGATCAGTAACTTTGAATTTACAAGATATACACCGGCGTCCTCCAAACATCTCCAGAAGTTTTGGGTCTTTTATCTCTTGAGGAATCACAAGATCATAAAACTCTGCTTGTATGCCAAGAAATGTTTTCCACCCAAGGCGTTTATGTACTTGAAGATCAAAACTTTTCCCTCCACAGTTCAGTCTAAGCACAGAATGATAGCCGTGTTCTCCAAAGTGTTCAAGCGTGATTTTTATTGGAATCCCTTTTTCGTTAGAGGTGGATCCAGTATACGAATGAACCTTTGGATCAATTTTCTTATCCCACTCTTTTGATAGGGCAAGAGGTTTGGAAGTATCGATAGCACATGCCACAAATTCCCATGATTTTCCATCTTGAAGGTTTTTTTTATAATAACCTTCCTGTCCAGCTTTATTTCGGGCAGCAATCCGAAGCTCTCTTGCTTTGCTGCCAATACCTGTTTGAGTCACAGTAACGGCTGAAAAAAATTCCTTGACATCATCAGGAAGAGCATGTTCTTCCCAGCCTTCATTTTTTACAATCTCTGGAAGAATCCGTGCACCTACGTCACTTGGGTTATAGGAATATCTAAGAAGGGGATTGTTGCCTAAAGTGTCTATATCACAAAAATTAGTGAGAATTTTTATTCGCGCACTTTTCGTCTTAGCGTTTATCTCATACCCTAGCGATACAATTGTGGAGGCACTGGCATCATATGCTGAAGCAACAAATGCCGAATCTTCGGTTTCAGGGAAATAAAGCTGAACATTGCTATAGGAAGGCGCCCATGGATCATGTTTCTGTATAGTCCTCCCATCTTTTCCCAATTCATAGAGTGTGGTTACGCCAATTTCGCTTTTATGAAACTGACCTGCTGCATCTTCAAACCCGTAGGTAAATCGCCCTCTATGAGAAATAACGCCTGACGAAGGAAGTTTTTTCCCGGTAATAAGATTGATGATTCTATTTACTACTGGGAAGGAATACCAACATGGTTTCCAATTGACTTTTTCCGATTTGTCTATTGCAACATAGGTTGACGTGTCCTCCTTTTCAATCTCTATTTCTCGATGTTGTCTGAGATGTCGTTGCATTTGCTTACTTTGAATCTGTTCATAACCACGTCCTTCTATAAGTACCTTGCGATAATGAACCATCCCCTTATCATCGATAACTACGAGGTTTGCGCCATCGGCTGAGAGGCTCGTAGGCGTTCTGCCGAATGATGTGCCATCAAAAAAAAGAGGTTTCCATTCCTGCACTTTTTCTGGTGATTGAGCTCTTGGACGGTGCCAGAGGAAGTTATTTTCAATTGCATATTCTTCGATGTGTGTAAAAGTTCTTGTAGGGGTTTTCATCTGGATTGGATCTCTCGGAGGGCAAGGTGAAGCCTTTTTTGGCGATTTCATCTCCTCAGAAAACTTCTCTGCTTCTCTTTCTTGATCGGCTCTAAAAGAGAGATCTTTGATTTTACAAACTAAAGGTATCGCTGCTCCAAGCGAGGCAAAGGAAATGCCTCCCAGAATTAGACAATCTAAAATTTTTTGCGCTGTCGGATGCAAGGCCAATTTGTTGCGATACAAGGATACCATGCTATGAAGAGTGCTTTTTTTACCAGGGACATACTCTAATATATGGCTGCTTGTATGGTCTTTGCTTGCTATAGGTTCCATCGGCTTATTCTCCAATTTTTAATTATTTTATAAAGAGCCTGGCAATGGCTCCGGTGCCAAGAAGTAATAAGAGTCCTAATGCCGTTATTTTTGTCGCAAGACCACACCAAGAGGTGGAAGAGGACGTGGCTTCCCATCTCTTTAAAAGATCCGCATATCCTTTAGAGGAACATGGAATGAAAACTGTTTTGCCGCATAGACTGACGTTAGGATGCAAAGAACTGCAGATATGCAACCTGGCAGAAAAACAATCGTCGCATGGGTCTGAAACATGCTCTACGAGAGGGTCCTTACAAAATCCCTCTAATGTATCATTTACCAAGCCTTGACACTCTGGATTAATGGCAACGAGGCTTAAGCTACATGGAAGATCGGTAAAAGGAACAGGAAGTTCAATACTTGAACTGAAGTTT
>PMZB01000043.1 GCA_003170575.1 Chlamydiia bacterium
CTACTATTTGTTCGGTTATTGTTTTTTTCTTAAGTTCATTCTTTCGCAGTTCCTCAGATTCTCTCTTGTGTTCTTTTTCATTTTTTAAAACTACCGAAGCAAGGTGTACAGAGCGGATCTTATCGATGTGGGGCCGAGCCTTCGTAAGCTCTTGTCTAGAAAATTGCTGAGGATCTTTAAAACAGCTTGACTTAAAAACATTTCTTCATCATAATTACAGGCAATATTAATCAGTCTTCCACAAAACGGAGGTTTTCAATGTCGATGTTTCAAAGTTCAAATATCGTTGCCNNCCCCGAGCCAGGCATTAGGGGAACTCTATCCGAAGGAGTACTATCCAATCGCGGACGCCGGATGCGAAGTTCGTGTGGGCAGTACAAATGCGGACGATCAAGAAACAAGCCGCTTCATTACAAATTTCGTCCTTGAAGCCTTAAAAACGGCGGTAATCCAACCCTTTGAGCAGATTCCCGATCTTGCATCTCGTGTAAAGAAAGGGAATCTTGATCCAGACACTCTCAGACAGATAAGCAATGTTTTTGCGAACCTTCCTCNNGTTTGCCACGACTATCGCTGAAGGCAAAGTTGGCCAGCCACTTCATGGTGGGCGCCTTGAGGACGCCATACACATGCGAAACCTGTTAGTGGCAAAAGATACCAAGGGACAGTCCCTCCTTTCGTTTTGCGGCGCCCCCATCCTCGGCTTTCTGTGCGGCTGCGTGTTCAGGATGAAAAAGATGTCGGTTGCAGAGGCCGCCAATCTCGTGACTGATCTTCGCGAGGGATCGCTCGTTGATGTTATTGGATTGAGAGCGAAAAAATTAGTGGATGATTCGAAGAAGGAATCGCAGAGAAGGGAAATNNGGTCGCGCAGGAGAGGATTAAGGCCGCGCAGGAGAGGCTTAAGGAATCGCAGAGAAGGGAAATGGTCGCGCAGGAGAGGCTTAAGAGTGAAGAGCGAGAAATAGCAAAACTCGATCACAGACTCGAATCGATACGTATCTTCAAGCAAGTGGCAGCTACCTACGGATTCAACTTCGGCAAGTAGTGTCCTCTACTCTCCTACCCCCAGTTCGTTGGCTCCTCCGATATGGGGGAGTGGGGGCAGGGGAGAGTTGCTATGCTCCTAAGACTCGTTGGATGTGTTGAGACACAATCACAAACTCTTCTTCGGTGAGCTCACTTTCCAGCCGATTGACTTCATCTGGTAACCCACCTAAGTCCTTGGCGGTGTTGAGGTATTTCACGAGGACGACAACGCTTTTGATGACAAATTGAGCTCTTGCATCCGTTATTCCTTTCTGTTGAATTTCCGTTTTCAATTCCTCGAATTTCAGTTCATCTACGCTGATTCGTTCTTTTAATATTTGCTGGCTCTTCTCTTTGTTCTCAGTCTGTTTCTCCCGTAGGATGGCCACTTCAAAGGCCAATTTTGTCTTAAACCATTCTCGAATCGCATGAAGTATTTTTCTCTCCGCGACTTTCGTCGATTGCCCGGACTGGACCATCGTCGCACTCACCGTGGAAGATTTCGCACCTTGAGCCTTCCATTTCACAAAAACCTGCTGTGGATGGCCCGTTGACATTGGCTGTTTAGCCTTTTCGGTCTCTTCACTTTTATCAATCCCGACGGACTTGAAAGTGAAAGGAATATGGTAATCGCCCAATTTATTCTCGACCATTTGGCGTACGATATTGAACTCTTCAGGTGTCAGTTCTTGTTGTAGTTTACGTAAACCTTCGTTCAGGTCTTCCTGGTCTCCCTTTGCGTTAAACCTCTCCAAGAGAGCAATAATTTTGTGCGCGAGATATTCTCCTCGTTCAGGGGAGATCCCGCTTTTTGGGGCCATGTCTCGACACCCATTGATTATTTCCTTGCCCTCCTCCGCTGAAAGGACTCTTTTTTCATCTTTTATTTGTTGAGCCTCCTCGGCCTTTGTTTCTGACACAGCGGTCTTTGTTTCTGACACAGCGGCCTTTGTTTCTGACACAGCGGCCTTTGTTCCCAACCCAGCGGCCTTTGTTTCTGACACAACGGTCTTTGTTTCTGACACAGCGNNGTTTCTGACACAGCGGCCTTTGTCTCAGAAGTCACAGCTTGTTCCTTCTCCGTCCTACAGCCAGCCTCCACAACACCACCACTTTCAGCGGGCAAGGCACCGGGCTTCTTCCCCTTTTTCAACTCAGGAGGGATGGCTACCGCTTCGCTGCTCTTTTCCCCTTCGTTTGCCTTGCTGGGACCAAGAGTTTTGCCAAAAACATCCCAATCCAACCCATCCTCCACGCCCTCTTCCGTTACCTCATGTTCCTCCTTCAAGGATGGGGCTGGGGGATTGCTCTCCGGCTGCTTAAGGACCTTTTGCTCCAATTCATCGACCTTCGGAGCATTGGAAGAAAGCTTCCGAGAATCGCCTGTGAACGGTTTTACTCCCGACGAATAAGAAATCACTGGTGGTTGAATAAGGGGTGATTCAGTCGACATTAGAGTCCTCCTAACTTTTCCTAGGGTCTTTTTTGGTCTATTAACCACGAAGCATTGGGTTCTCCACTACCCCTCGAAGCAGTGCTAGGGGGGCACGTCGCTAAGCGTGGTAGTTGACCACACGCTCACCTATGCAACATTTTTTTCTATTGGGCAAGAGTCTTTTTGAGTGACTATTCCAGAGGAGGCATCANNGATTGATGCAACAAAGAAAAACGCGACAACAGAGAAAAAGCAACTACCAGAGGCCTCAAAGCAATCTTCTCAATCCGAGCAGTCCATTAAAACCCTAGTGAAAGAAACAACAGAACACCCGCCTGTGAAGCTTGACCTTGAAACCATGAGTCTTGAACTGCCACAAGAGCCCAACGAACTGGAGCCGCAAGGCAAAGGAGAGGAAACTGAAGCACAGCCTACACCAACCTCCTCCGGTGAGAAAATGGGTGAGATCGCTGCCCCTGTTCCACAAGGCATAGGGGAAAAATTTCAAGCCGTGATGAAAGTGGGAGCAAGCTTCTGCTTCAGAGCAACAGGACGTGGGTACGAAGCAGGAGGACGTGGCTATAAAATAAACCGCTGAACTTGCCATCCAAGAGAAACTTACGAATCTTAAATATACGGAAAGAGAAACTGCAAGTGCTTATAAAGTTGAGGTAAAAATCCCAAAGCCAACCTCAGGGCGAATTCGGCGAAAATTTTACAGAGCTCCAGTGGCCTTCTGGAGGGGATATTGGAGCTGCAACACGATGAGTG
>PMZB01000180.1 GCA_003170575.1 Chlamydiia bacterium
CTACAGAGAATAGCGGTGTTCTTACGTGTCTGAATCCTCAGCCGGAGCCGATGGGTCCTTACAACCCTGCCGTAGAAGCGATGGACCCTGAGCTTGTGAAGCATGGCATTCTTGAGCGGGCGGTCGAGGCGCTGTTTTTCCGTTCATCGCGCTTTTAATCTCATAAATCCCGAGAAATACTGTAGTAACGGCTGCTGTGCGCAGTCCTCCTACAAATGCCGTGGCTCCAATGATGGTAGCCCCCACAACCCCTTTGGTGATCGTCTGGCACATAGTATTTGAAGAAAAGAGAGCTCGAAAAAACAGGCGTACTCCTTGACTGCAGAGATATCCTAGGCTAAGAATTCCAAGAGGTGACTGCAAAAGGTCTAGTCCATAGAGCTCGGCAGCAGCCACATAACATGAATTCTGTGAGGCCTGTAAGAAAGTAACTTGATGTTCACATCCCAGAAGGGTGGTGCGTACGACCTCGGAAAGACGCGTCGAATTTAATGGATATGCCCCGCAAATATTGACCACAGCCTCATTGCCGTGTTCACGTGCATATACGCATTGATTATAATAATCTACATATGTTTGTTCACCCATACTATCCTCCGGATTATCGTGTAAGCCGTATTATGTACACCAGACAATTAAAAACCAAAAGGATTTTGAAAAACCGATTCTAGCCTGCAGGAAGAACGTGTTTAGCAAGGCTCACCAAGGGGCAAAACCGATCCGCTAGGGTTTTTTCCCATACGTGTGATTGGGGAGTGGTTGGAGTGATTGGGTCTTGCTCTGGAAGGGGAGACCTATGTCCATTTAAGGAAAAGAGGCGTATGGCTTCAACGAAAACGTAGGAGATGTCACTATCTACGAGAGGCTCAGTGCCTCGGGCAGAATGGATCTCATCAAACGCTTTTTGCAGAGCAAATGGATCTTCATGGCTCAACCAAGAGACGAGATCCTTTTGTTCCTCATCCGTGTACGTGACCTGGCCATCCAAGAAGCACAGCTTCGTAATATCGCGATAAAAAGCAGAACCAAGCTCTTCGTCCTTGAAACCATTTTTTCCAGTGGCCGCAAAGGTTCGATTTTTTATGTCATACAGCCCGATTTTTATGGGAGAGGTGTCTTTTGAGAGTCTATCTTCCCGTAATTTGTCGCGAAAAAAATCTGCTTCCTTTTGATCTACAAGGATAATTGTGCGCTCATGATCGTTTTGAACAACAAGCACTTCAAAGCTGGGCTTCTGAAATGGGCCAAAAGGTGAAACTTTGCGCGCCCAAATGCCTGTATCAGTCAATTGGAAGAAGTTGGCTGTTGCACGAAGCGATCCGACAAAAAGAGGCGCAACTTTTTTGAGGGCTTTTTGTCTTGAATCTTGGAGCACCTCATGAACCGAAAAGAGCGGAACAGGAGGCTCTTTCACCCAATCAGTCGATCGAGTAGGAGAGAAATCTTTGGGCCAATCTATGAAGGGCGGAGGGGACTCTCGGGTAGTGTCAAGAGCATTTTGCTGATTAACTGTTTGCTCCTCTTGCAGTTGCTGTTCCTGTTCCTGCTCCTGTTCTTGGGTTTGGTTTTGAGCAATTTCCATGCTACGCCCTAAATCATCCAAAAGCTGAGCGTCAATATCCTTGTTCACTTGATAGACATGCACTTTTTCTGGGTAAAACCCATGGCCAATTGCCTCTGCACTCTGCTTTATCTCATTTTTCTCATCAGTAGAAAGAAGTCTGTATTTTTCAATCCGTTTCGATAACGATTTTCTTAAATGGGTAAATACCTCTTCAGGAGACACCATTCGGTCAATTTGCCCATAGAGAATAAATGGATCTTCTTCAATCTGGGTTACAAATATGTCTCGAAACTCTTTTAAAATGTTGAGGGACTCCGTTGTCGAGGAAGTAAACAATGCCCTGTCTAAAAGCGCGCGTCGAGTGACATTGTGTATTTTGCTCCGATCAGCAAGATAGTTAAGATTGGCAAGCGAGACGCCTTGGTTCTTAGCACAGAAATAAAAAATGTCGTGGATGGAAAAGTTTTCTGGAAGAAGGCTTTGCACCTTTTCGCTCATTACAAAAATGGGCTGCTGCCGCCCTCTTTTTAATTTCCTAAGCCTCCACAACGCTTGCACAAGCTGCTCTAAAGTAGTGTGTTCGCCAATCGAGATAATGCCTATCGCATCATCTGGTTGAGGTATATCAGCGGCAAAGGTGTGAGGTTCATCAAAATAGGTGATCCGTTCATTCTCTTGAACTTTACTCTCTTTTAAAGCTGTGCCCTTAAACGCACCTTTTTCCAAGATAAACTGCTCACCCTTTTCATAGTAGACTACTCCTTTGATGGAAGGTCTCTTTTTTTCAACAAAAGCCATGATCTCATGGGCTACTTCTTTTGTGGCCATCCCATTTAAAAGCGGGCCTCGATCAATCAAAGCTGTTGCTTTGGATCCTTCTTGGAAAAACTGATTGAGGAGGCCGTGTAAAAGCTCTTTTGGCGATGTTCCATGCTGAGTAACGAAGCTCTTTCTATCACTACACTTTGTTAAAAGGACATCTATGCTTTCTCCTAATGTTCCTGGATCTAAATGAAACTTCGTGCCTTCTGGAAAACATCCGTCATTACTCGGAGTTCCAGTAAATGCCTGAGAGGAAGGAAACATAGATTCAAAATTATGCGAGTCACTGCACAGATTTTCTGGGAAAAACAGGATTTGCTGCGCAATTACCCACTCAAAATAGACAAGGGTGAGTTTATCGTTTTCCTTGCATTGCTCAAGTGTCGCTTCATTTTCTTCGAGAGCAAAGAGGTCATGCCCCGTTATTTTCTTAAAACGTTTTGCAAAAGAAGTTTCAGACGGATGTATTGCCCTCTTCCCACTCTCTTGAATCGCCTTTTCTTTAAATTTAGAGAGTAACGTCTTGATTTGCTCATCTGTCAATCTCTTTTGCAGAGCTAAAATTCCTGATTTGATAAGTGCTTCAAAAGGATTTCGAATCGTATTGCGCTCTTCTGGGTTTTCATTGCCCTCGCTGGGGCGAGCAAATTCTCCTGTTGCGGGGTTCTTTGATCTTGCATACCCCACATTGGGGATCACTTGCAAAATTATGGGAAAGAGGGGGTTGATAAGGCCCTTAACAAGACCAAGACAACTTCTATGCTTGCTTGCTTTGACAAAAGAAGGGATTCCTTCAGTGGTTCCTAACGCATAGCGGACAAACTCGGCTTGATGCTCCTGCGGGATTTCAAGCTCAGGAAACTTTGCTACTTGGGCGAGTAGAAGCGGGGCTACCTTTTCTCGGAAAAGAGCTTCATCCACAGTGGTGGGATTTTTTGCCTTCAAGTGAACAAGATCTTGTATCTCTGGCATCTCCACAAGCAACAAAAGGACTTTGCTTATGAGCTGTACATATTCTTTAGCTACGTGTTTTTTATGACCTAGGGGATAGTTTAATTCATTTGTTTGAGGATCAAAGAGTTTATGCACTTCATCGATGATTGCCTTGCCTTTGGTTCGTATGAGAGCAAGGATAGTTTTAAGGGCTTCAAACTCTTTTGTTCCTCCAGGTATGGAGTACAACCCGTTCTCGATCCACAAAAGCTCAAGAGCTTTTATATCTTCTTGGGTTGCATTGATCTGTTCTCCTCTGGCTATCGCACGCTGCATAACTTGAATGAGTCCCCAAACATCCGGAAGAAAATTCCTATTACAGTGAAGAGCGTTGGCTGTCCCTCCAAAGGCTTCTTTTACCTGGCTGGCTATTCCTTGAATATTCGTTGCGGCAACGGGTGTGGGCCAGATATTAATCACAAGTTGGGATCGGTCTGCTTCAACAGCGCTTGCGATAGGAATCAAGCAGAAAGACTTTCCCCACCCCATCAGCGCTTCAAGGACGGCCTTCTGATCTTTATTGAGAAGCATTTTCTCAAGCTGCTCCATGGGGCGCTTCCATAAAAGAACATGCATAGCAGATTCAAACAAGAGTTTTGCACGTAAGAGCGGCTCAGGCGTTCCCTCAAACCCAAAAACCCGCGTCCTTTTTAAAGCTTGGCCAAGGGAGGCAGCAGATAGGGTTTGTGAAAAAAGAAAATGGAACCTCGAAGTAAGTACTAAGAGAAGAAAAAAACGCTCTTCAAGAACTGTTTGAGCCTCACGTGGAATGCGTCCTTGCTCCACTAGGGTGGAAAGCTCCCCTCGGGCAAAGGCGGTAGAGATCTCCTCAAACGTAACTGGGTTTTGTTTTTGACGACGAGAAGTAATGTCCTCCTGAAATGATCCCTCCGTGCGCGGCTTCTTAGGAAATCGCGAGAGTTTAAGGATAGCTTTTTGTTCCAAGGCTATGCGCTCTTGAAACCCTTTTTGTAAAAGAGTTACTTGCTGAAAAAGCTCTTCTTCCTTTACTCCATCCTTTAAACGGATTTTGCTTCCAGGTTCTTGAGGACGATTGTAGTAGTCCACCACACTTTGCCGCAGTTTTTCTAGCTCACGCTTTACTGGAAGGACAGAGGCGTCTTCATGCAAATCTGGCAGCTCTTTTGGCTCTGCGCGAGCAGAAGTCTCTTTTTCTTCCACAAAATAAGCATCAAAGAAAGAAGTGAAGAGGTTTGTGAGTTGAGTATCTCTCACTTTTAAGGCTTCTGAAAGATGTGTAGGCAAACTGTGCGGAGCAGGTGGAGGTAAAGCCTCTACTTTTCCGGGCAGACTGTCTTTTATAACACGGAATAAGCGCAAGCCTCGACAAATCCATCTGTAGCCATGAATTAAGGGGCCTAGACCAGTTGCGTGCAGGAGTGTATTTTGAGCAACTATCATTCCAAAAGGGGCACAAGCGCTCCCAAGAAACGCCACGGCGGACTTACTAAAGAAAAAGTTTGCAGCTTCAGTTGTTTTACATGTCTCCCAAGCGTCCAAGAAAAGCCTATGTATTTGTTGAGGGCAAGGAGAGGAGTCAAATTTGTGCTTCTTTCTAAGTTCTCTTAACTTCTTCATTGATTCCCAAAATTGCTTTTCTGTGGGACGTGGGACATCTTTATTGATGAGAGGCGTACCTAATTGTGCCATAATTTCAGCAACGAGCTTATTTCCTTCAAGGAGCTCTTCGAATTTATCTGGGGAGGGAAATTTGGCAAGCCGATACTGTTGGCATGCCTTTTGTAAAATATGAAGAAGCTTGCCCGGGAAAGCTTTATACGTGCCGTGAAGCAGGTTGAGATTTTTAATAAGAGGCGCCCTTTTCTCTCGAAAGATTTTTTCCTTGGCCAGGTTTCCCTTCCAGGAGGGCGGAAGAATATTTGTTGCCAGGCGATAATATAAGAGAAAATAAATTCTTATGTTCTCCGGGGTAAGGTCCCATAAATCCACGGGAAGCGTTTCGAGAATTGCAAGGTCATATTTGGTTTGGTTGATGAACGGCGGTATATCGATATTCTCGTCCACATTCAAAAAACCGCTATAAGGATTTGATAAGAACTTTTTGAATGTCCGGGCAATTTTCTGAAGAAAAGAGGGGGAAGAGGGGTTTGAGGGCAATAATGAGGTTACATTAAAACCAGGGGACAAATTTGCCGGAAGCTCTTTCAATGAATGATACAGCACGTTTTCAGCAATGAGCGCTGCTGAATTGCCTTCTGGATGTTTCTTACGCAGAAGGGCCTGGCGTTCAAATATCTTGGGAAGGAGAAATAAGTGGCTTGCAAATGTATCTGCCCCTAAATATTTTATCAATTTCCTGAGAGCGAGATCAAAATTTGCGGAAAATTGACCTATGGCAGCTTGATTGAAAGTCTCGAGTCGTTTAAGAAGAAAAAGCTCCTGGAACTCTGAAAGGAAAGGATTGGAGT
>PMZB01000052.1 GCA_003170575.1 Chlamydiia bacterium
GGCCAAAGAAAGCCCCTCCATTTGCTGAACTCTTGTTTCACTTCAGCAGACATATCACCTCATAACTTCAATTTTCTAAACTTTCTGTTTCTATTGAAAACAGGGAATCGATCAGTTTACAGCATTTATCCTTTAATGTACAAGTGGGGAGTAAGCCTGCTTTGGTATTCAGGCTGTCTTTTTTTTAATAGTATAACTCACTGGCAATGAGTAAGTTGTGCAGTTATTGCTTTTTCGTTTTGTGATTAAGCGCAAGGAACTGTATACGGATTAATCTGAAAATTGTGGGATTGGGGATTTTTATGGAAAAATTGCGTATTGAAGGCGGTGTAGCGCTGAATGGGGAAGTGCAGGCATCAGGGGCGAAAAATGCCATTACAAAGTTGCTTGTAGCTTCGTTGCTTTCGGATAAGCCATGTACTTTTTACAACGTACCAAATATAGGCGACGTGCGTGTCACAGTAGAGTTATGTCAAGAAATAGGAATGCAGGTTGAATGGGATAAAAAGGCGGGCGTACTTCACTGTCAGACAAAGGATATTAAGACGGCCTACATTCCCCAGAGGTTTTCTGGATCCAATAGAATCCCGATTTTGATGATTGGAGCGCTTCTTGGACGTACTGAAGAGGATGTTATTGTTCCGACAGTTGGCGGATGCAAGATTGGACGCAGGTCTGTTGACTTTCACGTTGAAGCGTTAACCAAGCTGGGCGCTTGTGTTGAACTACGGGAGATGAAGCGCGAGTGTGCCTATTTTGCTCATGCGCATAATGGGCTTAAAGGAACGCTTATTCGTCTTCCTTATCCTTCCATTGGCGCTACAGAAAATACGATTCTCGCATCAGTGTCAGCCAAAGGAACAACGATTTTGCAGAATGCAGCTATTGAGCCGGAGGTAATGGAACTCATTCTCTTTTTGCAAAAGATTGGCGCACAGATATCTGTAGAAACAGATAGGACGATACGCATCGTTGGAACGCGCTTATTTTACGAAACGGCTCACACTGTACTGCCGGATCGTATTGAAGCAGCCTCATTTGGCATGGCAGCTGTTGGGACAAAGGGGAGGATTTTTGTAAAAGGGGCCCAGCATGCCACCATGATGACTTTTCTCAATAAGTTGCGCGAGCTTGGCGGCGGGTTTACCGTGAAAAAAGATGGAATTGAATTTTTCTATGACGGACCGCTTCAAGGCAGTCTTCACCTTGAAACTGATGTGCATCCAGGGTTCATGACAGATTGGCAGCCGCCCTTCACAGTGCTTCTGACGCAAGCTACAGGGGCTTCTATCGTGCATGAAACCGTGTATGAAAATCGTTTTGGGTTCACAAGTGCGCTACGAGACATGGGTGCTGATGTAAGCCTCTTTAAACAGTGCCTTGGACAAAAGCCGTGCCGCTTTAGTTCTTGTAGCTACTACCACAGCGCAGTCATCAAAGGCCCCACACCATTTGTGGGCAAGGCCGTTACCATTCCAGACCTTCGCGCCGGCTTTGCGTATGTCATGGCAGGGCTGATTGCAAGCGGAACAACCACTATATCCGGCGTTTACTTCATTGATCGCGGCTACGAAAACCTTGTGGAAAAACTTCAGAGCGTAGGAGCCCACTGCGAGCGTATTGTCGAAGAAGATGCTCCTGCTACCCAGCAGCCGATAGTTGTGCAGTGTTAAGAGATCATTTGTAGTTTCTTAAGCTTTTTGAATTTGTGCCTGCATCTTCCATCAGGTTTGACATTGGGGGAAGATCTTCACTTTCAGAAAGTGTTTCTACAGCGGTAATCAAGACATTCTCATTCTCCACTATGGTGTCTTGGTCAAGGTATTTCGTTAAGAGTTCGCTCACCTTTGTAAAGTTCAATTGCCTAGTTGCATTGCTCCATTCTTTATTCAGGAACATATAACGAGCTTTTGCTTCCCGCAGAGGTAGGGCGTTCTGGTCGGAGGGGATAGGTCCTTCTACTGCTGCCATCTACAGCCCCTTATATATTTGAATTCTAAGTTGCTAGCTTTTCTAGGAGAAGTTTATGTACTGTCTGTAGATTTTCATGTACCTTCTGTAGATTTTGCTGAAGAATTAGTATTGAAGGTCCTCCTTTACGAGGGGAGGGGAGTTCAGCATTCAATTTAAATAGTAGATCTCTTCCTGCATTGAAAAGACCTGGGGCCTCCAATTCTTGAAGACTTGCAGAAAGATCTGAGGTCCCAGCAGCGGCAAGAAATTTGCGTGCCCATTCTGAATATTTCATCATCTCTGGCAACTTTTTGGGGTCTGTCTTGTCCCAAAAGTTAAGATAACGATTTTGAGCATCGGTAAATGCCTTCTTTAACTTTTCTTTTTCTCCGGGGTCTATTTCCTCTTTTAACATAAATTTCCAGCATTTATCTAGTCTGTCTTTTTCGGATTCAAGAGCTGCTAAATAATCTTCTCTCGAAGCAAACCAATTATTTTTTAAATTATGTTTTAATGGTGGAGTAGTAAATGCATGGACTTTGGGAAATAAGTTGGTAGCAGTAGGTTCCCACCCATTTCTTTCTTCTCTTTCTTTGCGGGCTCGCACGTTATCCAAAAATCGTAAGGCTGTACGTTGAGTTGCAGCTCTGTCTCCTTCAAAAGGAATGTCAGGATCAAATGCTTTTTGGGCCTTTATCAGAAAGGGAGGGAGTTTGATAGTAGGGGAACGATAAATATCCTCCATCGTAGAAAGAGTTTTTATTTCTCCAATGTTGTCTTTAAACAATTGAGCAGTCGTTTTCACCGAAGAGGGCACTTCCTCGGATTTGGTCCATTTTTCAACTTTGTGGTTCTTTTGGATTTCATCTACTTTTTTCTTTATCATAAGTGCGGCAATCACGGGCAGAGCTAGGATCCCTATCCCTGTGATCGTGGCAAATCCTGCAGCTAACCAAAGGTTTTCCCATGAGAATCCGGATGAGGTTATTTTTTCCCCATTAGGTCCCTTTTGCTCGACTATCCATCGCCCGCCTAAGATCAGGGCTTTCATCTCCAGGTTTTCTTTTACATCAGGATGTAATCGTAATAGATGCGCTGCAATTACTAATTTAGCAGCAGTGGCTGTTTCTTCATTAGATGAGTTTGCATCATTGATAAGTTGTTTCAAAGGAGGGAGGGCAACGGGTGCTTGAGCCAAACTTATAACTGTACTTATTATTTGTCTGGAATTTTTTATAGTGGGAGGGAGGTAGTTTTTTTCGGTCTTGAAATATGTATTTAAAGCACTTACCATTTGCCGTGGATGCAGTTCTTTTGTAGATTTTTTCCATTCCTTTTCTATATCAAGAGGCTGAGATTTTTTAGTTTTCGCTGCTTGAACCATCTTTCCTACAGGTGGTTGCGGTTCTGGTTGAAGAGGTCTTTCTAGGATTTTTGCTGTTGTAGTCTCTCTCACTTCTGAGGGCTGTCCTTTTCCTGCTGCTATAGCAACATGCTCAACCCGTTCAGGTACCTTACTTTCTGTTATAGGACTTGATTGTCCTTGAACAACTGGCTCGCCTGGAGTACCAGATACTTGGGTCATGGCTTCCCCCGAATTTTTTCTAAGATTAAGAATGTATGG
>PMZB01000183.1 GCA_003170575.1 Chlamydiia bacterium
TATTAAAGGATTTATTTTAGTTGCCAAGCATATAAGAAATTTTCTACGATGCATGTTCTTTGAATAAGGATTAATAATGAAAACTTTGTGTCTTTTACTTACTTGTTGGGCCTCTTCCCTTCTTGTAGCGGAGGTAGACAACTCTCTTTCTGAGGAAGCGCAAATCAACCTACTGATCAATGCAACAAAAGCATCTTTTGCTTCTTTGCAAGAGCTGCAGACACGCCTTGCTGCGTTCAAACAGCAAGAAGCTCGATGTATTGCCCGGCCAGATGATACAGACGCGCTTTTTTCACTCTCAGAGTGCGCATTATCTCTTCTCACAAGCATTCGAGAGATAGGGGTAGAGCCTTATTTTCGCCCGGCTTTTATTGAAGAGCTTGAAAAATTGAAAAAAACAGCCCAGTCCAAAAATCTTCCACCCTTGCTTAAACCATGACACTCCCTCTTCGAGTCATTGACAGAATCTCGCAAAAAGTAATACCCGAAGATGTGTGGGGAGAGTGCGGACTTCGTCTTTTGTATGGACAAACCCTTGTCTCCAGAACGGTTGGAAGAGCTCTTTTACACGCCTTTTTTCGCTGGCCATTAGTTTCTTGGGCTACAGGGATATATTACGACTCCCGGCGCAGCTGCCGCCTGATCAAGCCTTTCTGTGAACGGTTCCACATTGATATGGATGAGAGCCAATTAGAGATCGAGGAGTTCACAAGCTTCAATGACTTTTTCACCCGCAGACTCCGCCCTGAATATCGTCCGCAAGATCTTTCTCCCCACACCATCACCGCTCCAGCAGATGGCAGGTACACCTTGCTTGAGAATCTAGGCTCTACCCGCTCCATCCACGTGAAGGGCGAGGCTCTGTCCCTCTCGCAACTCCTCAACTCCTCACACCTGGCCGCCCGCTTCTACGGAGGCTCTGGCGTCATCTGCCGCCTTTGCCCAGCAGATTGCCATCGGTTCTATTTTCCAGTCTCCGGCCATGCCACAGAGGCCACCTGGATTAATGGCTCTCTCTTCTCCGTTAACCCTATAGCAACCCAAACATTTCCCTGGATTTTCTGGCGAAATAGGCGTGTTGTAACTCTCCTTGAAACTGCAGGGTTTGGCTCTATTGCCTATGTTGAAATTGGAGCAACAAACTGCGGCAGCATCTCCCAAACCTTTGTCCAAAACAGCTGGGTCAGAAAAGGCGAAGAAAAAGGATTTTTCAAACTCGGCGGCTCTGCCATCATCCTACTTTTTGAGCCAGGACAGCTCCGCTTTGCGGATGATCTTCTGGAGCTTAGTAAAAGCGGGCTAGAAATCCTCTGCCGCATTGGCCAGCCTTTGGCTCATGTTTCTAAATAAAATAATCATTATTTACCATTCAGAGATGCTTCGAGCCTGGATCCAAAAGCAGAACAACTACCAACTATTGGACCAAACGCACCATTTGTGTGTGGTTAAGGCCTTTCAGTAAGCTGCAGAAACTGCTTATGCAATGATCTCACAGCAAGAATCCAGAGAGCGATGAAGAAAAGGAGGATCACGGCAACATAGGGAACAATGGCCGCAAGCGTACCGCAAAAGAGAAGAAGTATTTCCTGAATGATTGAACCGCCAGACTTGCCAACTCGAGAGCCTACAAGATCAATCACCGCTTTTCCCTTGATCCTGGCATCTGGGTCGAGGGGGATATATGCTGTTTCCTTGCTCGGATCAAAGAGCGAGTATTTAGATGCTTTGCTTAAAACGTTCTGAATGCCCCCAAAAAGTACAGCAAGCCAGAGCGGAGAGGTCCCCATGATCGATGTATAGGTGGCAAGAGAATCCTTGTAAAGCACGAAGCAAAAGAAAGCTATCCCAGTAATCAAAAGAACAAGCGGCGTTAAAATAGCAGCTAACCCCCAGCTCTTTCGTAAAGCATTGCCTCCCACAAAGAGCATCATGAAAATGGTTGTTATACCGGTCGTTGTGGAAAAGTACCCCATGAAGGTGTTGTAGTCATTTGGATGTGGAAATTGGAGCCTGAGCTGAGCTTTCCACGTGACCTCAATCAGGTTCATGCATATTCCAAAAGAGACAACAAGAGCAGCTATACAGAGGATATATTTTGATTTAGCAAGGTAGACTAAGCTCTCTCTTACCGACATCTTTGGTTTTGCCTCGCGTATACGAATTTCCTCAGGGTTATAAAAGCGCGGATTAGTAATCAGATATCGATGAATCCACCAGTAGATCGCCATGATGGCAAGCCCTGCAAGCACGACAAAAAACATAAGATAGTTAAGGGAAATCTGCCAGGAATCTATATCCGGCGGGGTGGTGCGTCTAATATCCGAAAAAGCTATTGTGACAGGCCCTGAAACAAGAAGTGAAAAGTTTGCTCCAAGCCCGAACAATGCATAAAACCGCTTTGCCTCAGACACCTTTGTCGTGTCATTAGCAAATCCCCAAAAAAGAAGCCCAAGCACCATACTGCCCCAGAGCTCTGCCATGATATCAAAAAGGCCATACGTCCAGTTTCTGACGCACTCAGCAAAGCCTCCAAGACCTTCAGGCAAAAAGGCTTTCAAACTATCTGCAAAGGCTTGGGGATGTAGTAGATCCCGGTTTGGGTAGAGCACTGTTGCAAAAATCACAAAAAATAGAAGAAACGTGGTAATTGTGAGATAAAAGAGAGTCTCACGGCTCAAAAGGTTTGAAAGCCGGGAATAGACTAACATGAAGAGAATCGCTGCGGGAACAGTTCCCCACACCTTGATGAAGGGAATCGCTTCAGCGCCTGCTGCCGTGATCAGTAAACTCTCTTTCGTATCCCGCAAAATCGTGTAATTAAACGTAATAAAGAAAAACATGAGAAGCATCGGGATGATCTTCTCTAGCTCAAATGCATGAATCGGCCAAAAAAAGGCTCTCCACTTCCCAAATTCTTGTGTTTCTGCTGACATACTACCATCAGGGTGTAAAGGGCACTCGAATCTTTATATCTTACTTTCCTTTGTCTCTAAGGCGCAAGAGTACCGAAATCCACTATTATTCTCACGAAAAGAGTGTTAGCCTGCTGCCAGCCGTTCTACACTTGACGAACTTCCACTTCTGTATCCTCATCAACAAGCCAGCTTTTTACAATTTCGAAATAATCGGGATCTTCCTCTTGATGTTTTCGAAGGATTAATTTCTCGCATAAAATTTCTGTCGTCTTAGGCATAGCTAACATCTTTACGTCCCCGATTGAAAGTCGTTTTGTCGAGATCCTGAGCGCTTCTGGTACATACAAACGTACAGGGAAAAGAGAAGAATCCTGATCCATTCCAATATGTATCCATTTTTTTGCACTCATATAAACTT
Organism: Chlamydiia bacterium; assembly: GCA_003170575.1. Classification (GTDB taxonomy): domain Bacteria; phylum Chlamydiota; class Chlamydiia; order Chlamydiales; family FEN-1388; genus FEN-1388. The sequence continues at coordinate 3,334 of PMZB01000183.1, forward strand.
TAGGCGCGGCTATGCATGCAGGAGATGAGAGAGTAAGTGATTCGAGGCCCTTAAGCAAAACCCTTTCTGCAGATCCGACAAACGAACCATATTTCATAGTATCTATCTTACCTAAATTAATTGATGACGGCCCGTAGAAGCCCCCTGCTGAATCTGGGTTAATAAAATATTCCTTAAGAAGACCGATTAAAACGGGGTCTGGGGCAGTTATTTGCGTAGACATAAATTTTTCCTCATAATGTTATTTAATAGACAAAAGCTGAATCACTATCAAACTTCTACTGAGAGAATGATAAGTCAAGAAAAAAGGCCTTGTCAAGAAAAAGCTTCCAAAGGCTATTTCACTTCTGCTGGCTCAAAACCTGCACAGCATTTTTGAACTCTGGAGATTCTGCACTCTTTAGGAGCAAAGTAAGCTCAGACTTTAGAAAGATCAGTCTATTTGCCGCGGAGTCTTGCTTAAAACTCCCTTCAATCACTCTCTTCCATTATGGCGGTAGTATCTTCCTGGGATCCACCAAATAAAAATATACTGTCTTGTGTTTTGAAGAAGGTTGAGTTGACAGAATAACTCCATATATGGCATTATCAAGGTATGAAGAAGTATCGACTGTTCTACACCCAAGAGTTCAAAAAATGGCTCCTAGAACAAACAAGAAAAGATATCACTCAAATTGAAGAGCGCCTGCAAAGAATTTCCGAAGAAGCGCATTTCGGAGATCATAAATCTATATCAGATGATAATACCCTATGGGAACTTAGGTGGAGAAATGGGCGAAGGTGTATTACAGTTATTTAATTGAAGCTAAGATCCTAGTACTTCTAGGAGGGAACAAAAATGGACAAAAAAAAGACATCAAAAGAGCGCAAAACATGCTCACCCAAGTTAGTGAAGCTGAAGACTTTTAAAGGACTGGAGGAATGGTCTCCCAAAACGCGCCTATTGAACAAAAAATTTATTTTAAAAGCAGTAGTTGAATGTTTGAAGAATGGAGATGCAGAAGGCGCTGTCGAGGTAGTGATGACGTATATCAGAGCCCTCAACCGCCACAAACTCTCCAGGGATACTCATGTCTCCATATCAACGATTGAACATTGCCTACAACATGGAAATCCAACCATAGAGACAGCGTTCAAACTATTGTCAGCTTAATTCTGATTTAGTACTTATTCCCGATAGCTTTTTTTAAGTGGTCAAGCAGTTGCCTGTTTTCCTGATGTTGCACTGAGTATGTAAATAGTTGTTTGTACGCTGTGCCAAAAATATCTGTGGCATGATCGTCAATATAATCAAGAACTCGAATGATCTCTTGTCCATTTGAAAGCCGTTTGATGGAGGGACCATCATGATGTTGGGCAGCATAGCTGCTCATATCATCCTGCACGGCCCTGGCCAGAGGAAGCTTGGATAATGATGTAGAAACTTTTCTCCTGTACGCTTGTGTGGGAAGCGGGATTATGAGTTCGTGAGTCTTAGAATCACGTATCCCTGGATCTTCCATGAAGTAGATTACACGAGGAACTCTTGCCACAAGCAGTGTCATAGCACACATTGGACAAGGCTCTAATGATGTATAGAGAGTCGTGTTTGCCAATCGATAAGTATAGTCCAAATATAAATCTTTAGGGTTAACGGACGGAGCTACACTAAAATCTTGCTTTTTGAGGATGGCCTTCCTCAGCGTATTAATTTCTGCATGGAAAATTTCTCCTTGCATCTCAAAATTGCGGTTGCGCTCCATCACAAATTCAGGTGTATGCGCCACATCCTCAACATCCCACGCTATCAAGGCGGCGATCGTATAACCGGGCTTTGGGTAACTTTTTACAATATTGAAGGCATAAGCAAGAGTTGCCAGCATGAACATCTCATCACGCTCTGTAATGATAGCCGTTACGTCTTGTTCTGGTTCACTAGAAATAGAGGTTTGCGAGTCGCTCTCCACAGGGTAAAGCGAACCGTTGACCGAGATGATACTAAGAAGGATTAATACACGAATACAAAGCACTAACATCTGACCGATTCCTTTTATCTCAAACACGCTTATAGGTAAGAATAGTACCTAAAAGTCATTTTAGGAAAATAGTAAAAGCTTGTTGTTGAGCTTTTCTAAAGGATATTTCACTTCGGCTGGCTCAAAACCTGCACGGCATTTTTGAACTCTGGAGATTCTGCGTTCTGAAGGAGCAGAGTGAACTCAGCCTTTAGAAAGATCAGTCTATTTGCCGAAGTGTCGAGCTTAAAACTCCCTTCAATCAATCTCTTCAATAGCTCAGCGATGGGGACCTCCTTGATCGAATCATACTTTTGAAGATCTCGGGAGTTAAGATTTTCTAAATCATTACAGATCCATTTAAGCCATACAACTTGTTTCATGAGGTATAGTTTTGCTAATTCTGCAGGGGAAGGTTTGTGCCCTAAGTAAGTGCTAAAAAGGAGGTTTTCATGCAACGGATCATGAAAAGCCATCTCGTTTGCCACGCACGCGACATCGTAGTAAGGGTCTGACTCTCCTGCATCTGCCCAATCGATTGCTTTACACTCGTTTCCAAGATACATGAGATTACCACTCCACAGGTCATTGTGGCATGGGAGCTGTAGTCAGATGAGGCCGCAATACATCAACAATGTGGGTATAGATCTCATCCATTTTTGCTATGGGAAGGGGCGAAGCCTTATTTTTTTCGATAAAATTTTGCAGTTAATAACCACTGCGCATAAGCGTTTATAAGAGAGAGCATCTGCAGAAACGTAGGACAAACTCTCTCTACCGGGGTATTTCGTAGGTCTAGATCTCGTTGTTGAGAAATATGATAGACAAGCTCTGGAACGTTGATCGCCATGTTCTCAATGTCTCCGCCATGTACCCAGGTTTCGTAGATTTGTCTTATTTGAGCAAACACCAGGCCAATAGTGAGTGACCTGCCACGTCCAGCTGCACAGTTAACAGCAACTGGACCAGAAGAAAATAATTGCATTAATTTTAAGAGGGTTAGAACAAGGTTTTCATCTGATACTATTGTCCTATCTACCCAACCTGTAATGTACAGATGGACCATGGTATGAGAAGGCTTTTGAGGGTGGGTAGCATGAAGAAATGTTACCTCTATAGCAGGAATTTGCCCTTTGCAGCTCTCCATCGTCCCTTGAAGAGTAGTATTCATCTCTTTTACTTCTATACTCCAGCCGCCTAAGTCCAAGCGAGAGAGAACCGTCTGATCCCAAAATTTTCCACATTCCCGCGGGTTTGCGTCTTTCAGTTCATGGGCTGAAACAAGCACGCCAACCGTTCTTTCAATGCATTCCCGGATGTAAGGAGCCACGTCGGTCTTTTTTGGTACTGGGCTAAGGAGAAAATCGAGCGCTGGAGTGTGAAGGGAAGTGAAGAATCCATTTGTGACATTTGTTTCATGGTTTCAAAGTAAGCGTCAACGCTACCCAT
>PMZB01000013.1 GCA_003170575.1 Chlamydiia bacterium
TAAATGACAGTTTTCTTTTCATTATAACAAGTCTTATAAAAAGTTCTTCGCATTTTGAAACCCACATCATAGCCTCTGAGTTTCCATGGTCAGCAGCTTCATTGTATAAATTTTTAACCAACATCATCCATGGAATATCATATGCTGCACCACCAACGTGTTTATCAGTTTTCTCTGGGTACGCTTTCGTTAAATAGAATTTAGCAAGTCGTACGATTGCTTCCATATTTCCATATCCGGCCGCTTGCCGCAGAGCTTCAACTTTTTCCTGATTGAGCTCAGTTCCTTCAGGCACTCCTTTCAGGATTTCTTCTGCCATGTTTTTGGCATGTACATCATAGACATAAATAATGATGTTCCCAATAACAGGGACAAGTAACAGAATGTCCCGCCAATAGCCTCTATGTTCTCGGGTCAATGGCTGGAAGGCTGGAAGCATAGTTCCATCCCACGCACTTGATGCACTGAAATATTTCTCTCTGGCTCTAAAAATAGTAACTATCGCGCTTGCCAGGGGGCAATAATCCAATTTCATAACACCTGGTGTATAAAAAAAAGATGGCTTGAAGCTAACCTCAGGAGTAGCATTACCAACAGCAATACTCATACAGCACCTGCCTGCAAAAAAAATTTTCACGAGATTTTCATTATCGAATCCAGTCGTTTTTCATGCACCTACATTTTCCGTTGAGGCATTTCACTATCAACGAGTGTCCCATCAACATCAAAAATGATTGCTTTAATTGATGATTTATTTTTTACGCTCATTCCAAACTAACCAAAGTACCGTCGACACTTAACTTTTCAAAAGTTGCAATTTTCTCCCGCACTTGAGCAGTATCGCAGGTATGATTTTTCTCAACTTTGTCACACAACTTTCTCAATAGTGTCATCTTTTGTGGCGTAGGATATCTAAAACAAAATGAGCATATTCCTTCGAACGTAGGAAGCTGTTTTTGCATCTCAGGAGTCCATACTTCTGCCTGATAGAGCGCATTTTTGAATGCTCTCTCCCGCATAAACTCACTTGTAACCATCATGGTTTGTTTCAGTTTGATAATGGGAGTTAAATAGAAGCTCCATTTTGACCATTCTTGAGCCTCTTTATGCCCATGCTTCCAAGCCTCTTTATACAAATGCGAAGTAGCCCTTTCATATGTATCCACTTCCATATCGTTTCGATCAGGGTGCCACAAATAGAATTGAGCAAGCCGTACCATGGCTGCCGCACTTCCATACCCTATAGCCTGTTTCAAGGCTTTTATATTTTCATCACTTAAAGATGTGCCCGCTGGGATACTTTTGAGGATATTTTCAGCTTTTGTTTTGGCATGTGAATCATATAAAATAATAATCAGGTTGCCTATCAGAGGGACACTTAACACTATGTTGCGCCAATATCCTCCACACTCTCTCGTCAAAGGGTTGAAACAGGGGAGTAGTTTTCCATCCCACACGCGCGAAGTTCTAAAACATTTAATTATGGCCAGAGAAAGATTGTATATAGTACTTGCGCCGGGGAAATAATCAAGAATCAGGGAGCTAGTAGAATAAGAAAACGAAGTTTCTCCAGGGGAGCGCATAGGGTAAAGTGGATAATCTTTCCAATCTCGTAATAAATTTTCAATTTTAAGATCAGTTATTTGTAAACGAGAGAGTTTCTCAGGTATAAAGCCTTCCTTCTCTTCGAATTCGTGGATTTTTGCTCTCACGTTGACCGTATCGCATGTATGAAACTCTTCAACCTTGTTGCACAACTTCTTCAATAACAGCATCGTTTGTTGGTTTGAAAATTGAAAACAAAAGGAACATATTTTTTCGAAAACAGGAAGCACTTCCTGCATCCCTGGAATCCAAGAATGTGCTATATGAATCATTTCCAAACAATCATCCTGATACGCTTCAGGAGTGCTTTTTATTGCTGAAATCCTTTGAAAGATTCGTTTCCACTTGGCATCCCATTCTTGAGCTTCTTTATTTCCATGATCGCAAGCCTCCTTGTATAACTTACAAACCATGCTACAATATGCGGGCTCATCCATATCTTTTGGACACCCATTCCATACATAGTATTGCGCAAGGCGTACCATGGCTTCCATACTTCCATATCCTGCAGCCTCCCTGAGCGCCTGTACATGTTCGTCGTAAAGAGATGTACCGCCTGGGATACTCTTGAGGATATTTTCAGCCTTGAATTTAGCATAGAGAGTGCATACAGCAACAATTACATTGCCTACAAAAGGGACGCACAACAGAATGTGGCGCCAATAGCCTCTATTCTCTCGAGTTAAGGGGGAAAAAGCCGGAAGTTCTTTTCCATCCCATGAGCTAGAAGCGCTAAAATACTTACTTACTCCTTCAAAAAGATTAACTATAGTACTTGCCCCCGGCAAACAATCGAGTACCTGCGAAGGATAGGAATAACAAAAAAGAGAACCACTATGATGCAATTCGCAAGGCTCATGATCACACCAGTCATAAAGTGATTCTTTTATTTCTAGATCAGCGTTCTGTATATTCATATATAAATCCTTACGTTAAAG
>PMZB01000266.1 GCA_003170575.1 Chlamydiia bacterium
CGACTGCCGTTTTTAGGTTTATAAGAAGCGCTGTGGCGGTGACGGGTGAATAGATAGCTTGCAGTGCTATATCAATAATTTTCGTTGCGATACTTGGTGAGTTCCATAGTGTGCTATGGACCCATTTGGATGGTTTGAGAATAAAATCTCCAAAAAGATCTGGAGACTGATATAAGTTTTTTACACCTTCTGCAATCATCATACACTTTCCTCTTATGTCATGTTAAATTTATTCTATCATATGGATTGATTTTTTCATCTACCTTTCTTTGCGTGACTTAATGCCTTTTTTATCTATGCGGAATAATGTATTAATCTCTTTAAGAGTTCGATAGGAAGATTGTTGTCTGCATTCTTGTCCACGAGAGCGGTAAGACGAGCTGCTGTGTCTTGCATGAGAAGACCTTTGCGTTCAAGGCTTTTTATATAAGATAACACAAAGCCATTCCCCTTATCAGCCAGAAGTGACTGAATCAAGGCGGGGGCTTGGGCTGCTTCGGGGTTTGTAGGAACAACAACTTCAGTGAGAAAATCAGCAATCCGTTGACATCCTTCTTTACCAATCTTTGTGCCCCACATAAGCAATGCTAACCGCTCTTTTGGAGTGAGCGAAAGATCTCCAGAGAATAGTTTCAAACACACACGATCCGTGAGTAAATCAAGGTTATTCGTCAGTTCTTTTTCAATTGGTTCCTTCTCTTGTTTGTAAAATGTCCCAAGGGGATAGGCTTCTCCAGTTCGTATGTTCATTAACGCGCAATGATATGGCAGCGCAATGTCGGACAATTCCCTGGCATCTGTATTATTTACAGCAATGATACGGTGGCCTTTAGGTCCTGATATAACCAACCCGTATTGAAAAGGTTGCCCATACCTAGTCAAGGGGGTAAATTTCGCTTTATTTACTTGATGGAGGTTGAGAGAAGTGCCGATGGTTTCGCTAAATAAAGCCGCGAACTTTTTCGTACGCTCATCAAAGCCGAAAATGTCTCCAAACACACTGCACCCAGTATCATTATCTGAGATTTTCTCTCCTTGCTGTGCAATTTCGTCAGGATTTCTTTTTGCCAAAAGGTGTGCAAACCATTTGTCATAATATTTGTTTTGGTCAAACCTTTTGGAGAGATTTAGTTGCTCTGCAAGTTTCGGCGGGACAGCTTCTTCGGCCACAGCTGTCTTTGTTTGCGTTCTTGTTTGTGTCTGTGTTTGAACTCTTGTATTTCTTTCCGGAAGGATTTCGTGAACCTTATCAGGCAACACAGACCGCATTTTCGTTCGAATATCTTCAAGCTCTTTTTTCACTTGGGCTTCTGTCAGAATGCCCTTGGTACATAAAAATTTATAGCATTCTGAATCAACTACTTTCTTGAATGTGTTGTTTATTGCGGTGTCTGTCTCAATATCTTCTGCTTTCTTTCCATACATTTCGAACAAAGTAGCGGGTTTCTTTTGGATGAAAAGGTCTCTGCACGCCGCAAAGGCTTCAGGAAAATCCTTGAGCTTATTTTTTAGAAGGAACGTCAAAAATCCCTTTATTAATATAGCCTGAGCTTTTTGCTGTACAGATCGGTAATTCTCTGGAGATAATCGATTAATTTGCATCTGCAGAACAAAGGCTAGAACATGAGTGGATTCTATTTTTGTATCTGCAGGCAGTTCTAATGTTTTTAGAATAATGTTTTTTGTTTCTTCACTTATAACGAACTGTTCTTTTTGTCCCTTACCTAGTTTTCTGAACCGCCATGCTCCTTGGCCAAGGTCGCGTAGAATCGTATCCTTGCTTATTTCTGCGAACCCTTCTTGTTCTCTTCGTACCTTAAGATCAGAGCCTGTTGTGAACGCTTGTGCCCAAAAGGCAGTTAAGTGTTCTGGCGGAATTGTACATTGGGTTAATGAATAAGGCGGTTTGTTGCGCTCGAGAACATAGGGTTGTTTATCTTTTCCATAAAAGATAACTCCCTGGATAACGGAAGGGTCGTTTACCTCGAGCATCCTACGAGCCACATCCTCTCCATTTTCATCTTTGAAAACTCCGCCGATGCCAATGATTGCATGATTTGGCTGAAAGAGCTCCTTTTTATCTTGGGAGTAGACAACCACTTCTGTGGTTTCATTTGCGAATATTGATATCGTTTTTCCAATAGAATCTGGAGAGGCCTCGCTTTGAATAGGATAGGTATCTTTGTTCCAAAGAATGCCTGCAAATCCCCTGAGGATAGTACATAGAAGTGCATATATTTGAGAAGTAGATCGAGCAAACGTTTCAGGACGCTCCAACCTTGACAGGATAAATTCTTGCACAAATGCTATTCTTCCCGATCCATTTTTCTCTAACCGAGCGCTGACAAGATCAACACTCCTCTCTATAGGGGACGAAAGCACCTGCTGAGCACACTCATCTCCCACAATTCGTTGTAATGTCACGTAGCTTGTTGTTTGGGTAAGAGATAATGTCCTATCAAATTCTATTTCACTTTGTGCTCTTACCTTTAATTCTTCGATAATTGGATGAATAGCTTTTTTTAAGCCTTCAGTTGGCATCTGCAGGTACATTGACAGGGTGTAGTTAACTTCCTCTAACTCGTGGCCAAATCGGGAAAAAAGAACAGGCTGGCCATTTTCATAGGGAATAGCAAAAGCGACATTCTCCCCTTCTCCATAATGGATTTTTAAAACTCTGGTTTGCGTTTCAGGAAGAATATCTTGAATTTGGGCTCTGGCAACTGAAACCTTATCACGAAGACCTTCGGGAAGATGCTCGATATCTTTTTTATCTTTTGAGCCTTGCAAATACTCTGTAATTAATTGCACAAATTCCGCTGGGAGAGTAGCCACAAATCGTTTAATCAGCTCAGGAGAGATTTTTTTCCGAAACTCCTCTGGTTCTTTTGGTACTTCAAGACCAGATAACATCGTCATAAGTTCTGCTGAAACTTGAATGGTCGTGCCATCGAGCGCCACAAGCGACCCAACCGAGAGAATATGTTCTTTAAGGACATCGCAGATCGTATCAAATTCATCGCATAAAAACTCAGCAGAGGACAAAAGTTGAAAAATGGACTGATATAGTTTGGTTTTTTCAATATCTTCAAGGGTTGCAGCCTTCCCATCCATTGAAATAAATTGCAGAAGAAGTCCTGTCAGATCTTTAGGTTTAATGACGACTACTTGATGCTTATAAATAGAATTTTTTAATCCGCTTTCTATTGCTGCAAGCGTTTCTAAAGAGATGGCTTCATTATTTTTCAATTCCCAAGAAAAGGTTTGAGTTCCAAAGCTTTTTTGCAGGGAATTTGCTATCTGAGGCGCCATTGAAGGATAGAGGGGTTCCGGAATGATATTGATGGAGAGCTTTCCTCTGTCAGCAACCATTTTGCTGAAGATCGGAAGGAGCGCTGATGTTTTTCCTGCTCCCATTGGTATCTCAAGTACCTTTGATTCTCCCTCTATAAAGGATTGAATATGGGCTATCTGATCCTGACGCAAAAAATGGCCAAAAGCTGTCTCAAAAACAAGATTTTGCGGAGACTTGCTTACTGTATACTCGCGTTTTGCTTGAAAAAGTTCGAAAAGCGCCTGATATTCTTCCTGTGAGGGTATGTAGTCTTGCTTCAGCATCGGCCGCATGGTTTGCAAACAGGTTTGAAGATGCTGCTGGTACGTTTTGTGAAGCAAGTAGTGCACCGTTGCTTCGAGAAGCTTTTTTGCATCATCATTGCTCAAAGCAGGATTAAGGGCCAAAAACCCTGAAGGCATAGGCTTAAGTAAGCACATCACAGCATCTTGCACGCCAGGAGGTGAGCTATATCCCGCTGCTTGCAGAAGGTCCTGTAAAGCTCGCACATCAGCTTGAGGGAAATTCTTTTTTAATAAACTTTGTACCTTTTGCTTCCATTTTTTTCTTTCCTCTTTTTGGGCTTGCGCCTCTTTTTCCAATTGTTTCACGGTAGATGCTAAGTTCTTTTTTTCAACATGCAATTCGGAAGAGACAGTGTGTTGTCTTTGATATGTATCCACAGCTTCTTTAAATTCTTTGCATGCCGTCTGGGCAAGAGGAGAAGGATCTTTTATATACGAAGTAACTTTTTCAGCAAATCCGTGCGCATCTTTGGTGGTAGGTGGCAATGGCTTTTGTTGAAAAAGGCCCTTCTTGGTTTTAAGCAATGGCGTTGCCATAGGATCATGAGGCACTTTCATGTATTTCTCAAGCGTGAGGCAGCAGGGGGCAACAATCTCTGGCTCAACTGGAATTTCGATAGCTTCTTTGATTGTAGAGGAAGGCTCTTCTTTCGGGAAAATTGCTGATGCTTTTGAAAATAACCCCTCTATATTTTTTTCCTCCACACCCTTAAATTCATCTGGGTTGGTATAGATTGCATACAAGATGGCGGTCGCTGTTTGCTGGTCTGAGGGAAGGGCCATTGCTGCGGCAAACAATATCCTGCCAACTCTTTGCCATTCTTTTTCGCTATATTCCTTGAGCGTAACAGAAAAACATGTGTGAAAGATATATTGTACCTGCGGCCAAGCACGTTGGCGGGAATCTTCGTTGCCTTTTAGGAAAGTTACGAGCGAAAAGAAGTCATCATTTTGCAATCTGGGCTGCAAAGGGGAGGCTGCCTCTGAAATACCCACGAGATCAGAAAATGGTTTTAAAAGAAAAGGGACAGTTCGAAGTTGTGGCTTCCTCTGTGCAACGACCAGTTGTCCTGCTTCTTTCTCTTTTCCCAAAAGAATACATTCTTCTTTTGTCAAGGAAATAGAGCCATAAAGATGCTTAGACTGCTTGTATTGAGCAAAAAAATACTTTAAGTCTATTTGAGGAACTTGTTTTTGAAATAAAATGCGTTGCCTTTCTAGAAGGGAGGCAGCCTTTAATATGAGGCAATAGGTTCTTGCATCAAAATCATGACCTGGCCTTAATCCATTTTCTTTATTAATCTCCATCATCCATGAAAGTATGCCAATAGCTTGATCTGGTAAGGGGATGTTGGGAAGTTGCTCAAGGGTTGTTGCGCATTTCTCATACTGTTGCTGCCATAGATAGGTATAAGCCAAATAGGCCTTGGCTGTAGGATCTTCAGTCACAAGGGTACCATTCCCCTTAGTGTAGGAATAAAGAGGAATCTTCTCTTTTGATGGGTGCTCATATAAAATACTTGCTGTTGATAGAGCAGATTCATCTTTAGCACTCCATAACCTATGCCCTGGAATCAAAATCCGTTTTTTTCTTGTTTTCTCATCAATTATCACAAGCTTATGGTGCAGGTGATCTACAGCTTGAATATATTGATCGCGCAGAAGCAGTTCTGAAGGGTTTTCTGCATTGCGAAATACTCCTTTTGCTGCATCATATTGAAAGCAAAGTCCTTTCTCGCCTAGTCGTGGGAACCTAATTTCATCAAAAGTAAAACCATCATGAGACAAGGGGAGAATAAAATCTCTGTCTTCAAATTCAAGCAGGCAGGCTGGAAGCCCTTCTGGAGGCATGACTTGCGTGGCTGTTCTCTTACCAGATGCATCGCACACATAAATGTGGACCTCTTTATCTGAATATTCAGTTTCAAATTCGCTTATGCCTTGTTTATTTTCCAACCTCAATACTGTGGTCGGCCCAGATTTATGTATCCAGACATTGCGATTAGTAAAGAGGACTTCACTGAAGAATTGTTGAATTTTATCACCGTTATATCGGTTATCCTTATGTTCCTTGTATAAGGCCTCGATTTTTTGAGGACCGATGTATTGAAACCAGGTACTTCCTAGTTGTTTATAGATGTTAAGCTCCCCTTTTTGCTGGACAATTTTCCATTCTTGGCCTCTATGTGAAAACGCATATTCTCCTGGAGTTACTTGTTCCATCATTTGGGGGATTTCTCCCTGGAGCGCCAGAGCGATTATATGAGAAGCAAAAAATTGCCCTGGCGTTTTTACCTGTGCCTTTCCTGTTTTCACATCCAAACGTGCACGAACGAGGTCATAGCTTTGGGTATCTGATTCATACAAAGTTTCACTCACTTTATGCAGGGTTAGGCCAATAGATTGATGGATCAGATTGGGCCCATTTTCTTTGAGGCAAAGAATGACATCGTTGCGCGAAAGTACACTATGGTTCAACACCTTGAAGTCATATTCTAAGGAAGGAGTTTGCAAAGCGGCCTGCTGCGCACTATAAAGCGTAGAAATAATCAGTTGATCCAGCTGTTTTTCTTGAAGCTGCTCATAAGAGTTTAAAAATTGGGCGCGTTCATAATGCCACATCAAGCGATACAACTCATGTTCAGGCGAGTCGGAGATGCGTTCTGACACTTTTTCAAAGCTTTGTTTAATAGTTGCTTCTAACTTTGCGGTAAGGTGAGGGTCATTGCCGGTTTTGACTCGTTCATATAACAGCCGATACATGCGAAGACAAAACAAAGCCTGCTCAGGAGTATCCGTTTGAAGGCTTAATGGAAGTTGTTTGTCAAGAAAAGAGGCAATCACTCGGGGAATTTTCTCCATAGGTTCGTCCAATTTTTTATCCCAAAGATAGGGAGCAAAAACTGTTCGTTCAAAGAAAAATCTCCATTCCTTATGCAAAAATAATTCTGGATGTGAAGAAAATGCGCCGAGAGCTGAATCAATCTGCAGCTTTATTTCAGATGGGATTGCTCGGATAAGCTTCTGGAATGCAGGGGCTGTTTCCTCACTTGATTTTGTTACTGCGATTTGATAAGGAGTTTCACGTATTAGTTTTGGTTGAGAAGAAAATGGTTCAGGAGAAGAACTCTGGAAAAGACGATCCCCACAAGGTATATGTACAGTTTCTTTTTGTGGAAATAGGGGAATGATAGGATGACGCCCAATTTGTTCTTTTTTTAAACAGCCGTTTTGTATGAAATATTTTTGTACTTGATCTTCTCTGATATTTGCGTCTGAGAGTACTCCATGAAGCTTGGTAAGAAGAAGAGCTGACTCTATGAGATTTTTGAAGTCTAAAAATTCGGGAGGTAGAATTTCTCGTGCAATCTGCTGACAGTTTTGGTCAAAGAGGGCTGCTTTCACAAACCTAGGCCTTCCTGCAAATTCAGAATCGATACTTTTTAAATCTGCTTTGATTCTTTCCCCATACTTCGCTTCAAGGAGAGTAAGAAAATCATTAAATTTACCTTTATCCATGGCGAGATCGCAAGAGTCTTCCGTTAAGTCAGTAGAGAAGAAGTCAATAAAGTTCCCTTCATTTATTTTTTCCAGAGCTTTGAAAAATTCCTGTTCACCTTTAAAATTCTCAAAGGAATAAGGAAAATAATTTTTTAAGTCCTCATATTTTATTAATGAGCTTGGATACCTGCATATCTCCTCAATATCTTTACCTATAAGGCGCGTACAAACGATCAACTCAAAATAAGCTTTCAGCACTCCTGAGTGAATGTTTACTTCAGTTCCTCGCTCCTTATATGCCGCTAAGATGCTGTTTCCAAATGAGCGCCCAAGCTCAAAAAAGTCATGGGTAATCTGTCTTCTCTCATTTTCAGAAAGTGCATCAATGTCATCTGGATGGGCGGCATAGACCTTATGCACCATGTCTATCACATGCCCTAGCTCTATATGCGTTTCATAAGGATCTGCTTGCGTCTTTGACCAATCTAATGCGCTTCGAACTACCTTGATTGCTTCAGGGATTGTTGTAGGAGGTTCTACTTCAAAAAGAGAGGCAGGTTTCAATGCTTGAGGAGATATGCTTGGAAGGGTAAAAGAGAGCTCTGGTATGTGTGTAAATGTCGGCTTCACTCTAAAGGGAAGCATATATTCAGGCGGCGTTTTGCTTCTTGAAGGTGCTATTAAGCTTTTAATAAATTGAATGAGGCGTTGCCAGAGCGAAAGAGGAGGAGTTTCTTTTTTGATGAAAGGAGGTTCTTCCATGAGCTGTGAATCTGTTTGACATCTTTTCTCATTCAATTTTTGTGCTTTGATTTGGAGTGTGGAAATTGTTTTTTCTAGGAAAATCTTTTCATCTTGAGAAATGTGTCCTCTGGATTCAGCTTCCAAAATATGTTGGGATGTATAGGGGATGATTTTGAGTATCAAGGAAAATGTGTTTTTTGACTCATAGTTTTGCTGAAGGATCGCATCAATTGCCTTCAGTTCTATAGCTATCTGAAGACGAGAAAACTCTTCAGGATTGAATTTGGTTTGAAAATATAAGAAAATCGAGGCGAAGGAACAAGTCCCTGATCGCTGCACTTCTGAATCAGGCACTTGCCTTTCGCTCACTTTCCCTTTCAAAAGGGGTAAAAGCGAGTTGTAAATCAAATGGTAAGCTTCTTTAGACCAACTGAAGGTTTGCAAATCCTTCAATATGCGCATAACTTCCGAATTACAGAGATTTTCCAGGGAGATGTTATCAATTACTAGGCTCTTTACTTCCCTTCTGCCAGCGACTGCCTGTCCGCTCTGATATTCAATCCCAGCTCCTGCATTATGAATGCATACCTCAAATTTCCCGGGAATCCGAGAGGGCTTTACCTCATAGATCATAGCGTGGCCTGGATCTCCAGTCCAACCCCCTAAGATAACAAAGGATTCCTCTGATTTAAGATTCTTAAGCGAGTTGCGAAAATCTTCGGAAATTTTAAGCAAATCCTCTTCAGAGGCAGTTTCGAGGTGTTTTCTGAAGTTCACACTAGTACGCAGTACTTTTACTTGTGCATCTATTTTTTTTCGAAAATCTTCTGTTCCACTTAAAGATGCTGAGGACAACACATCGGCTAACTCAGTTATTGCATTCTCCTGTTTATATCCAACCAGATCCTTGCTTTTCGCGCCCAGAGGATCTCCTGCAATATGGTATAAAAGACTATCTGACATGGGTGGAGATATGGCAGAGAGCATTCTTTCAAAAGGGCGTTTTGAAAAAGAAAAAAATGCGTGAGCAAGAGCGCCAATTCGTTTTGTTTCATCAACTGCTTGCTTAATGAGAGTATAAGTTTGACGAGGGGATGGTTTTTCAACAGTTGCTCTGAGATGGAGGCGTTGGGCCAGAGTTAATTTTTCAAAGACTTTTTTCGTAGTTTTGGCCACTTCCTTTTC
Organism: Chlamydiia bacterium; assembly: GCA_003170575.1. GTDB lineage: Bacteria > Chlamydiota > Chlamydiia > Chlamydiales > FEN-1388 > FEN-1388. The sequence goes on from PMZB01000266.1 coordinate 9,070, forward strand.
ATGGGAGGGTACATTCCTTACAAATGTTTCTGTCTCAGATACTAATTCAGTAAGACCTTGTATCTCCTCTGGTGATTTTGGCTCTGTCAATTTTTCAAACTTTCTAATGAGCGTATCGCCTTCTTCTCCACCTCTGATTTTCTTGAGAGTTTGCAAGCTACTTATAATTGTGCGGATGCATTTGGAAAATTCTGCACTTTCTGCCTCTGTTGCGCGCATCTTTTTTTTTGATGTTGGTTTTACAACAGGGAGCCCCCGAGTGGCTACCACCAAAATAGAGCGTAGTTCATAGACTTTGCGTATCCCTTCATCAAAGCTTGGAGGCGGTAATGGCTGTCCTCCCTCATAGGGCCCTGCAGAGGTCCCCTTAACCGGTTCACCCATATTCTACCCTTCCCTGGCAAAAAGTATTAAATATTTTCTTTATATCATGATGCTTTTACGAAAACCAGTAAAAATTTCTCCTTAGTCGGAATTTGCCAATTTGATTCATCGGCTCCGCCGATGATGTGAAAAGTCTTTAATATGAGCGAGATCGCCTCCTTGCTGCAAGCAAGGAGGCGATCTCGCTCATTTATTGAAGACTTTAAGGAACGAGACTCTTGTTTTCTCTCTTCAGGAGGCCGAGGAGCAAGCTCCACGGCAGAAGGGGTTTCAAAGGGGAGGAGGATCCTCCCCTTCTT
>PMZB01000244.1 GCA_003170575.1 Chlamydiia bacterium
ACACATAGACATCTCCTTACGGGTTAGGTTCAAGTTTTTGGTCCCTTGTTTTTGAACCTTAAGGGACAAGCTATTTTTCTTAAACAAGAAATTACGATAACCTCAGAGGAGGTTTAGCTGGTTGCAAGAAAAAATTTACGCTATGATGCGCTGAGGCAATGGAAAGTTAAGACTCAACTTCTTGAAGATCNNCAAGAACTGCCGTTTTGATCCATGCCAGAAGGCGGACCAGACAATTGCAAAGTCTGGCATGGAGCGAAACGGCAGTTCTTGTTTTGCCACAAGATTGTAAGGACGCACCCTTTAACCGCTATGGGCGATGAAATCGCAGACCATCGGCACATCGATCTCAAGAGGCAGTGGGATAGAACCCAAGGATGGCAGCGAGAGCAGCTTCCCGGAACAATCGCCTTCATTGAGCTCAAGATACTCTGGCAGTGAGCGGTTTGCATTTTTGACCGACTCTGAGATCAGCTTGCAAGCCTTTGACTTCTCGCGAATCGAAATCACCATGCCAGGTCGAACTTCGAACGATCTGATGTTCACCCGTTTACCGTTCACCTGAACGTGACCGTGGGAGACAAGCTGTTGGGCCGCAAAGATCGTGGGAGCCAGCCGCAACCTATAGACGATAGTGTCGAGCCGGCACTCAAGCCTTTGCATCAGCAGCTCAGGAGTATTCTGATGGCGGCGCGCTGCTTGCGTGAAATATCGGCGAAGCTGAGCTTCGCTGATCATCCCGAAGGCAGCTTTGAGCTTTTGTTTTTCTTCCAGCTGGACGCCGTAATCGGATTTTTTCTTCCGCTTTGCCCCATGCATGCCTGGTGGATGAGATTTGTGGACCAGTGGGTTTTTCGCCCGGCCAAAAATGTTGACCCCGAGGCGTCGTGCGATCCGGTTTTTCGCGTCTCTATAACGAGCCATTGCTGATGTCCTCTTTATCGCTCTTTTTTCAAAGATAAGAAGTGTCGCACAAAGAGGGCTTTTTCAGCAATTCTCGAGATATCGAAAATATGGCACTACTCGGGTTTGGACAAAAAATACAAAGTTCGGTATCTTCGCTAGCACGATCGTCGGAGAGTTTTTTCGAAGGAATGCTTTTTGGCGCTTCTTGGGGGGTTTAGCTCAGTTGGTAGAGCGTCTGATTTGCATTCAGAAGGTCAGGAGTTCGAACCTCCTAACCTCCAACATATGCGGGCATAGCTCAGTTGGTTAGAGCGCGACACTGATAATGTCGAGGTCCCTAGTTCAAATCTAGGTAACCGCACTTTTCCTCTTGAGAAGATCTCTCTCTTTCGCCAAAGTGTACATATATAAAGAGCCATTTCCGGTGTGATTTTTTTTAAAAAACACAGTGGGAATGCCTCATTAAAACAACCCGAAGAATTTCGGGTACGTGCACGAGTACGTAAATGGAAGGAGTCTCATTATGCCAAATCGTAAAGAAAAGATGGTTGAGCTGGAACAGGGCTATAATGTTATTGTTACAGGGCGCCATGTTCATGTAACAGATGGAATGAAGCAACATGCAGTAGAAAGAATATCCAAATTGGAGCGTGTTGGTACACGAATCATCGATATACATGTCACAATGGATATTCAAAAACTGAGCCATCGTTGTGACATCATGATGAAGTATGGTCACACCATAATCCGAAGCCATGCAGCCACAACAGATATGTACGTATCTATCGATGAAGCTGTTAATAAATTGGATAAGCAGCTCAGAAAATATAAAAAGAGACTCCAAGAGCATCATGCTAAAGATGTCCGAGCTATTGAAATTCCTGTTCAAGTATATGCTTTAGAGGAAGAGATTGAGGAAGAAGAAGTTCCTGTACATAGAATTGTTGCAACAGAAACGAGAAGACTCAAGCTATTGTCTGACGATGAAGCTATCATGAGAATGGATCTTTCCGGAGATCCTCTGATGGTATTTAGATCTGAAGTTTCGCAAAAGATTAGAGTCATCTATCGGCGAGAAGATGGCAACTACGGAATTATTCAGCCGGAAGAGTAAACAGTTTTGACAGGTCTTAAGATATTTTGTGCTGTGCGACATACTCCTGTCGCACGCACACCAGAAGAATGTGTTCGACAGAACCTTCTGAGGTCTTTTTTCACAATAGGCGGCTATCCTGAACACCTTACCCGCGTTGAAATGCCCTTAGATTTTTTTGCTCCCCCAAATGCTTGCCCTCAAAGACGTTTGGACATTGTTTGCTTTTATAAAAAGAGTGACGCCCTTCTCCCCCTCCTTATTGTCGAATGCAAGGCATCTGTACCCCAAGCTCGAGCCAACCTGCAGCTTTTTGGGTATAATTTTCACGCTAAAGCTCCTTTTACTGCTCTTGCTTGGCAGGATTCTATCATTCTTTACCATGGCAAAACGCTTTGTTATGAGGGAGGCTTTCAGGATTTTCCTACTTATCAAGGTCTGCTTCAAAAGAATCCTTAAAAAAACCCTTTTTCAAAAAGTCTGTTTTGGTGTATTTGCTGTGGTAAGGGACAAAGAATAATCTGAAGAGACTAAGCTATATGAATGAACAAAAACAAGCGCCACCACCAGAACAGCCCAAAGTAGACCAAAGACCGCCTTTACGACCAATAGGTCTTGGCATGTTGCCAGTTCAAGAAATCGTTAATAGGCTTGAAGAACTGGTACGATATGTGTTGGAATGTGAAACCAAGCCAGTGCAAAAAGATGTCTCCTTTGTGGATGTATACAAACGCCTTGTGCAGATCAGGGAAGCCATTAATGTTCTGTCTAAAGATCAGCAAACTATACTCACAATACTAGAAGCGCGCGGAATATCAAAAGAGCAAATGGACAAAGCCCTGTCCCCAGAAGAAAAGAAGATAATTTCTAAGCTTAAAAATTTAGAGGGGATTTGTGAGGCAGCAAAGGAACGTCTTCATAGATCTATTCAGAGACATCCTGAGCTTGAGCAAGAAATAAAAGAAAAGATTCGATCTGAAACGGCAACTAAGAAACAAAAAATTATTCATAGGAAAGAAAAATTTAGGCGGTTAGGAGGCAAGAAAGGATGGCTTCCGACCTAGTCCACCGAGATAGGGATCGAATTGTTGTTGACAGAATACATGAGTACAGTTTCTACTTTTAGGGTATTTTAAGGGAAAAAAAGGAAAATTGCACGGAGGTTAAAGAAATTTTTACTAAAATTGTATGGCAAATCGGATGCAAATAATGAGGAATTGGTGTATAGAAATAATTTTACGAGTTCGATATGTCAGGAATGATGTGGTAAGAGGTTTGTATGGTAGTGCTTATTGACAGAATAAAAAGAGAGCCAAGTCAACCTGAATTGACCGATCGGGAAACCGTGGCAAAGAAGTATTCACACTGGCGGTGGAGAGTATTTTACTCAATGTACATTGGGTATGCACTCTACTATCTTACAAGAAATAGCTTCACCTTTGCCATGCCTGCGATGATGAACGACCTAGGTTTTGACAAGGGTCAATTAGGCCTTCTTGCGAGCATTCTCTCTCTTGTGTATGGGGTGAGTAAGTTTGCAGCTGGCATCTTGGCGGATCGATCAAATCCAAAGTACTTCATGGCTCTTGGCCTCATGGCCACGGGTGTTTTCAATATTCTATTTGGCTTTTCTTCTTCTCTAGTTTTCCTTGCTATTTTTTGGGGATTAAACGGTTGGTTCCAGGGCTTTGGCTGGCCGGCCTGTGCAAAGCTCCTTACCCATTGGTATTCCCAATCAGAGCGAGGAAGATGGTGGTCCTGGTGGAATACCTCTCATAACCTTGGCGGAGCACTGATTCCTCTCTTTGTAGCGTTTTGTGCGGCGAACTTTGGATGGCGTGTTGCGATGATCGCTCCAGGGGTTTTGGTGATTATTGGCGGTCTTTTCCTGATGAACAGACTGACTGATACCCCCAAAGCCTTGGGATTGCCCCCAGTGGAAAAATTTCGCAATGATTATAGATCGCCGCCTGCGAATACCCAGGGTGAAGAGCTTTCAGCAAAGCAAATTTTATTTTCCTATGTGTTAAATAATCCTTACATATGGGTTTTGGGAATCACCTATTTTTTTGTCTACCTTGTACGCATGGCCATGAACACATGGACGGTGCTGTATCTAGTGGAAACAAAGGGATATAGCCAAATGGGAGCGGGAGCGGTTATTTTTTGGTTTGAAATTGGAGGCATGTTTGGAAGCTTGGTAGCAGGATGGGCTTCTGATAAGATTTTCTCAGCTAACCGAGGCCCGGTCAATGCCCTTTTCTGCTTGTTTACCACCCTTGCCATTTATACATTTTGGATCACTCCTGGCAACCAGCCCTTGCTTGATTCCTTGTTGATTTTTACCATAGGATTTTTTGTGTTTGGGCCGCAGATGCTTATCGGTGTAGCAGCTGCAGAGCTCTCCCACAAAAGAGCTGCAGCGAGCGCCACAGGATTTACTGGGTTTATAGCGTATATCGGCTCTGCAGTTGCAGGATATCCGCTTGGAATTCTCATGAAAAGCTTTGGATGGGACGGATTTTTCGTTGCTCTTACCGGCTGTGCTATAGTTTCCTTTTTGCTTCTTTTCCCTTTATGGGGTGTAAAGACTGCTCCAGAAAACAGCCTCTCTAAACAAAGAGTTCGGTAACATAATCATGACGATTCCTCAAGAAATTTTAACCTGTTTTGAGGAATTAAACCCACGAGCTGCAGCCCTTCTTTCCATTGCTGACACTTCTGGCGTGCGCTTATGTGTCACAAACGGCGTAGAAAATATTCTGGATGAACGTCAAGCTGCGCCATATTATTTACATGATCCGGATAATCCAGAAAAAGAAGCAGTCCACTGGTGGTCCTCTATCGAAATGAAAAAGGTAGAGTGCCTTGTTATCTTCGGCGTTGGAGCTGGGTGGCATTGGAAAGCAATTCAGCCCTGGCTGAAGCGAAAGCCTGAACGACGCGTCATTATTCTTGAAGACGATATTGCTGTTCTTTCTTGCTTTTTGCGATCCAGTTTAGCTCCTGCCTTTTTCCAGGACACACAGTCCACGCTTCTTTATGTAGAGGGTGGAGAGGAAGGAAAAAGTGTTGTAGAGCTTGTCTCCTGGTATCTGTATCAACGTCCATACAAGATGGTTGCCTCTCCTTCTAATCTTCAACGCAGTGTTCTTTTTTTCCAGGCTCTCAAAAGTGAAATTACTACTCAGGAAGTCGATGTAAAAAGTGTTCTGGATGAATTTTTTTCCTTTGGAGAAGGCCAGCTTCGGAATTTTGGGAGAAAACTGTTTTTTTGGAAGAAGTCTTTGCAGGGAGCCTCACTCTTTAACCAGTTTCACGGATGTCCTGCGATTGTGGTTGCAGCAGGCCCTTCTCTAGACCATGAGATGGAGCTTTTGCAAAAGGCAAGCTCATCAGCGCTCATTCTTGCAGGCGGCTCTTCCATAGGAGCACTTTTGCAAGGAGGGGTGATTCCGCACTTTGCTGCTTCTGTTGATCCAAATCCTGCCCAGTATAGTCGGCTGCGGCAAACAGAGCCTTTTTGCTTGCCAATTTTTTATCGCTCGCGGGCTCTTTTCGAAGGGCTTTTTCTGCATAAAGGGCCACTGCTCTACCTTCGAGGCGGAGATGGGTATCCAATTGTTGGCCTTATGGAAAAATCGTTAGGCGTGACCGGAAAAGCAGTGGATGGTGGACATAGTGTTTCAAATCTTCTGATTGAACTTGCAATGGCACTAGGATGCGATCCCATCATCATGGTGGGATATGATCTTGCGTATACAGATGGCGCGCGTTATACCAAAAACATCAGCGAGTCTCTCCAGCATGGGGAAGAAATTGCCTTTACTGGAGCCACACGAGGACAACTTGTCGAAGTTCCTTCTCAAGATGGTGGAACTGTGACGTCAGAAGCAAAATGGATAACTGAAGCAAAATGGATAGAAAAATTTTGTAAGGATTTCCCTCATGCGCATCTTATTAATACTGCAGAACATGGCTTGAAGATGTCTGGAATGGAGTACTCTTCTTTTGCTCAAGCTGTAGCAAAGTATTGTCCTAAGACAAGAGACATTGAAGGCATGATTCATCTTGCTCTTCAAGAGGCTGCAAGCATTCCATTTTCATTGCCAGCAATTTCTCACACGATTTTTCATCTTTCAAAGAGTATGGAGCGCACGAATACGATATTAAAAGAGATAGAAGAACTAGGTAAAAATTGTGCAGATCCAGAAGAGAATCATTCAATCGTTGAGCTTTTGTGCTCTCTAGAGCAGGAAGATGCGTTTAGCTATGTGTTGCTCCCTTTTTCTATGATGCATCAGAAATTGAGTTTGCTCAGGTCCTTTCTTGAGGTCCGTCCCTTTGGGGACGAGCAAGCCAAGCAAGCATATAATGCAAAAGCATTTATCGAACGATGTCAATTTCTCCAGCATGCATGTAAGGTTCACCAGCGATTTTTCTTTGGCTTAGTAAGCTGGGGATGGACTATTGGGAATCAGTTACCCGAGGCTCTCTCCCTTGCACCTATACCAGAAGAGTTTACCTCTATCCCTAAAGAGGTAATTACATGAAAACTTCTGCCTACCTCTATGAAAAAGGGGTCTTTAAGATCCTAGATCAAGATTTGGGCATTGAGATGGAAGACTCATTTGCAGTCCCTGAACAGGTTCTTCACATAGAAGAGGGAAGAGAAGGGATTGTTCCTGCTTTTTTTTCAGGGGTCGCAGAATGCGTGCGCCATGACAAAATATTAAAGAGCAGAAGCAGCTATAAAAATGGCCTTCTGCATGGGCCTTGCTTTTCCTTTTTTACCAATGGAACAAAAGCCTCAGAGCGGTGGTACAGAAAAGGCCTTTTACATGGAAGAGCAATTGACAAATGTTCTTCCGGGCAAATTGTTTCTGAAAAGGGTTTTTTTGATGGCAAGCCCCATGGCGCATTTACCCTCTGGTATCCTTCCGGAAAAACTCTCTCAACAGGTGCGTATGAATTTGGGCGAAGCACAGGCACATTTAAAGTGTTTGACGAAGAAGGGCTGCTTTTACGATCCACAGATTTCAAAAATGGCCGACGCCATGGTATAGACCAAGGCTGGACTGATGATGGATTTCTTCTTTTCTGCGAAGCCTGGGAAAATGGGGAAAAGAAAAAGTCTATTGTTAAGGACTTTTTGTTGTAAAAATTGCCTTTGTTGCCTTCACCAGAGCTTGGATTCTTTGAGTCATAGATCCCTCTTCCTGAGTTTTTCTGAAAAGTCGAGGGATAATCCATCCAAGGATAATAAATAGGATAGTTTTAAATTTTTTCTTTAACCATGAAATTATTCTGTTTTTGCTTTCTTTTTCATCCAGGCCTTGAAGGTTAAGCTCCTCTTTTAGTGCCTTGAAAATTGCTTTGAGGAACTTCCTCGCCGGCTTTAGGGAAGCAACGGGCTGAGAGGGTTTGGTGGCGTCTATATCTTCTAATAATTTTCTCATGGATACCTTACTATCACTTGCAGCTTGTAGAGTCGTTTTTAATGCCTCTACAACCGGTATTTCCACGTAAGGGATAAAGTGTTTGATGAAGGCTTTACATATAGATTCTGGAATTCTGATCTCTGGAAATAGTGCTTTCACGAATTTGTAGGCTCTTTCGGAGTAATCAGATAGTTTTTCTTGGGAAAGAGGAGACTCTTTTTTCTGAGCGTGTAGGCCTGTGGCTATTGCATGCATTGCTTGTTTTAGTTCGCCAAATCGAGTTGTAGGAGAAATAACCATCTCGAGCAAATTTGGTATATTGTCTTCGATTTTTTTTACGCAAGTTGTGATACCAGTGGTAAGAAGCTTTGACAAAGCAGCATTGAGCCAAGCTGTTTGCGTAGCTGGTCCAAGCTCGAGCTGCACGTTTCTTAAGAAGTCTTCCATTAAGGGTCGCAGGGTAACAGTAAGTGTATCAGACGATGGTTCTTCTTGCTGTGATGAGCCTTGAAGAAGAGGGATAAGTGAGTCGAACGCTGAACAAAGAGACTCGAGCAGCTGCTCTGGCTTAATTTGCTGTGAGCACAATTTTTCTAGAACTATCAAAAAATTAGCTTCTACCAGGCTTGCAAGCTTGTTTTTTAAGGTTTCATTCTTCAAAAAATAAACAAGAACTTTCCCAAGATCATTGGGGGTAAAAACCCCTTGAGGATCTTCTTTAAACAACAAGTTTTTGAACATTTTTAGCGGAGGCCGGGAAGTATCTTTTCTTTCAAGCTCATCACTGACAACATCGAAAAATTCTGTCAGTAACTTTTTGGGCAAAAGAAGAGCCTCTGGATTAAAGCCGCGCTCTAACAGTGGGGTCATCTCTTTTTTCAGATCATTTTCTTTGAGAGATCCTTGAAGGAATGTCAGGCCTATATGCGCGCCAAGAACAGTAAGCGGCTGTTGTAGTTCTTTTAGAAGAACATTTGTGCCTTTTTCCTTAACCGGTTCTTTCTTTACAAAGTCATCCAGTTTTAGAAAGAGTGAGGGGGTTTGTTGTTCAGCAACTTTTGAAAGAATGGTGTAGATGCCTGTCTGGAGGTTGTTTAAGCAAGGAGGAAGGTTGAGATTCCCCTTTTCTAGAAACAGTTCCAACACCCACGTGCTGACCTGTTTAGCATCTCGTTTTGTAGGGTCGAGAAGCTCTTTTGGGATTTGGAGATGGGCTGGATCTATTTTCTTCAGATGATCAACAAATTCAGAGAAAGTCGCTGTAAGATAGTTTGAAATAGAGTCTAGTGTGGCTTCCTTCTCGAGTAAAGAGGCAAGAAAGATTCCTTGGGGACTCAGTTGATATCCTTTTTCCACTTCCTTGAAAAGCATTTTTAGCATATCTGGAGGAGGGGCTGAGCTTGAATACAGCCCTGGTTTGAGCAAGGCTTTCAAGGAGGAAAGAATACTAGTAAAAGCCCCTTTTACTTCGGGTGCAAAAGGTTTTTGGTGAGGGGATTGTTTTAACAAAGTTTTGACCACTGCCCCTGCCGCTACTCCACCTAATTTTGCTACATTTGGAGCTATTGCCGTGCTTAAACCAAGTTCGACTTTTTTCCCCTCTTCCGCTTGTTGTGCTCCGAGCACTACGTCAAGTTGCTGAACCAGAGGTTTCACTTGCTCGTGTAACGTACTCTTAATTAAAGGACTCTGAAGTAACTGATCCAGAAAAGGACGAACTGGTTCAAGAAGGGAGGGCAAGGGGATAGACTGAATTTTTGTTGCTTCAAGAATAAATTTCACAAGTAAATCAACACGTTTTTCAATAAGTTCCTCCCTGTTCAAAAGGCCTTCTGGAATGTGTACTTTATCGTTAGATAAATCAGTAAGAAAATTATTGATAATCGTAAGGATTGTTGCTTCAAGATACGAGGTTATTGCTCCCTTTGCTTCTTTATTGCCTAGACTAGAAAGCAAGAATTTTTCAGCACCATCTAACCTTGTTTTCGCCTTCAGAGTAGACAAAGTTTGCTCTAAAATACTCGATACTTCCAAATGGATACTTATACAAATTCCCATATCTTTCAGTGAGCTTTGTACATCGCTTATAGCCTTCTGAATATGCCCATCTTCATACAATCCTGATATGAGTGTACCAGCGACCTCGCCGCATACATTTGCAAGAGAATTCTGGGCTGGCAAGCCTCCCTCAAGTAAGAAGAGTCCGGGAAGTGGGGTGAAAGTCGAGGGTAAGGCTCCTATAAGATTCTTAAGCTCCAATGCATCCTTTATGGGAAAAATTGCGTCACTGATTAGGTCGTTTAAGGATTCGCCTACCGTTTTCTTGCCTAGAGTTTGACTAGCGGGGTTTGACACGCCTCCAGTTTCCAGAACCTTTCTCACCCCGCTTGCAAGTTGGCTCTTCAACATATTGAATATGAACCCTGAAACGTATGGAAAGTAGGAAATACGTGGGAGGGTAATATCATTAACACCCCCAGGCAGAAAGATTGCCAGGAGAAAATTTGTTGCAGCTTGCGTGAGGGGTTGTAGTGTGGGTGAAGTTTCTGGTTTAGTTGGCACTAAGGCTTTCTGTATAGCCTCAAAAGATTTCTCTTGGCCATGGAATTGGCTTTCAGATGCTTTTTTAAAGTTCCGCAGAATTGTGTAAATATTGTTTTGAATTATAGAGCTAAAGTTATCCAATTCTTCTTTGCTGATAGAAAATTGGCCGCCGTGTTTTATTAGGACTCTTCCTTTAATGATTTGTCCCATTACATTAAGAACCCATTTGTCTCCCTGCCTTTGGAAAAATTTCTGTATAAATCCAGGGGGTTCTCGTTGGCCATTTTCATAGCTAATTATGTGTTGGCAGATATATCGAATCAGAAGGGGGGTAATTTTTTCGATCGTTTTACATGATTCTTCAGTGAGTCCCATTTCTTGAAAAGAGATGGTGGAAGGGCCGCTAGCTTCCCTAAAAAGCCATAATGGCACCTTCTGAATACATTTACTGATCCAGTTGCTTACCCAGCCTCCACCCGCTGGGAGAGGCGCTTCTTCTGTTATCTGACCTAAGACAAGCTGGGTGTACATCATTAATTTTTGGGGATCAATTATCGCCTCCTTTGTAAATTCTTGTTTCAGGATGTCGCACTCGTTTGCAAGTTCCTCCCTATCCAGAAGTTCAGAAGCAAGAATTGCCAATTTTGTTTGTTCGATAACTTCCCAAGCGCGTCCAAATTTAATGGATTGTCTTTGTTCAGAAGGCAGTCGTTGTAAAATTACATCTAATTGAATCAACGCTGTTTCAGGAGGGGGTGGAGCACTAGACATGAAATTTCTCTTTTTTTCTTAAGCTTATTTTGATCTTTGGTTTTTGTAAACATATTAATTGAGAAGGAAGGACTCAGATTAGAGATTGCTGAAAATAAATCATCTCTGTATGCTTTAGGGACTTTTTATGAATATTCTGAGGTCACAATGACTCGTTATAGAGGCGCTAAAAACCGGATTGCGCGAAAGTTTGGGATCAATATTTTTGGCCGCACAAAAAACCCTTTAGCTCACAAACCGCATGCTCCAGGGATGCATGGAACTAAGAGAAAGAAGCAGTCGGATTATGGTTTGCAGCTGCATGAAAAACAGAAGCTCAAAGCGGTGTATGGAATGATATCCGAAGCGCAGCTACGTAAGTATTTTACCGAAGCTTCACGCAGACACCAGGAGACTCCTGAGCTTCTCATGCAGATGCTCGAATGCCGCCTTGATGTTGTAGTATTCCGTCTCAGGTTTGCGTCCACGATCTTTGCAGCACAGCAGCTCGTCTCTCATGGCCACGTAATGGTTAATGGGAAAAAGGTCACAATCCGTTCATTTCAAGTTCGCCCTGGAATGGTCATCTCCATAAAAGAGAAATCAAAAAATTGTAAAGCCGTTGTTGAGTCGATCAAGAATGCCAACCGTTCTGTTCCTGAATACATGGAATGCAACGAAGGAGATCTCAGTGGTAAGCTTTTGGTTCTTCCCACAATTGCTTCAATTTCGCTTCCCATTGATATCAATATCCCGATGGTTTGCGACTTTATCGCGCACAGTGGTTAGGATTCTTTGGCCTATCCTTTTGAAGGTTGAGGCTTTGTACTGCTCTGTCGAAGCTGTGATATGAGGTTGCGGGTTCTCTGAATTATAGTTTTATCAGTGGATCTTGCGAGGAAGTAAGGTAGAACGTGGCCCAAAAGTCCAAATAAAAAAATCTTAAATCCTAACCTTAGCCGGTACCCGCGGGTGTTTTTGGCCTCTTCTATTTCTGTTTCCGATACTTTTTTCTTCCCTGCTGCTTCTTTACGTTTTTCTTCAAGTTTTTCCTTCAGGGCTTTTTTTTGAGCTTTGATCGCGGTTCGGATAAATTGCCTGGCAGTAAGTTTCTCCAGTTCTTGTTCAGAGGGCGCTTGCTCAGCTTTTGCTTTCGGTGGGTACATTAAAAATTTTTCAATGGAAAATTCTTCACTTGCTGTTGTCAAAATAGCGTTAAGAAGTGTGTGAGGAGGTATCTCGATATAACGAATACTCATTTTTACTATGGCTTTGATGAGAAATTTTGGAAGCTTGGCATCTGGAAAAAGGTTCTGGAGGACAAGAAAGGCATTATTGGAGAGTGTAGTGAGTTTTTCTCTTGGATATTGCCTTGGATGGCGCAGGCTTTTTATCTGGTCCCATAAACTTGGGAGTATTCTTTGTATCTCCGGGGAGCTTTCTTCGTAAACCATAAAGTTCAATATCTTGGGGATATTGTTCTCGGCTTTCTGCAATGCAGCTTGTATTCCCTTACCAAGGAGGTTCATCATGAGGTCTTCTAGGGAAAACGTGACTTGAGGTTTCGTCGTAACTTCAGGAGGTAAGAAGGGAAGTGTGAGTATTTGAAGACTGGGCAGCAAGTCTTTAAGACATGACTGAAGCAGAGGGGCAAGGTCAGTGAGAGGAGGTTCAACCGCTCCAACTTCACTCTTCTCTGGCTTGGCACTTAATAGCTGACCTAAAGACCCAAGGCTTTCAGAGAACTTGTCGAGCAAATCTTCAGGGTTTAGTTTCTTTCCGCAGATGTTTGTAAGGAGTGAGAGAATATTAACCTCAAGCAGAGAGACAATAAAGTTCCTGTTCTCCTCTCTTTCAAGGAGCAGAAAAAGTGTTTCTCCTATGGGAGTGAGAACGTACGTTCCATCCGTTTTTGAAAATAGCCCTTCGAGAATAGGGGGAGGCGCAGTTTCTGAGTTCTTCAGCTCCTTATGCAGGAAAGTCATGAGCTCCGATAAGATCTTGTTGGGGAAATTAACTGCACCTTCGCTAAATTGATGCTTAAGTTTAAGTGCTTCCTTTTTCCTATTAATATCGTTCTCTAGACTGGGTTGCAGATCCAGAATAGCCTTATTGAGGAGTGCTTGCCCAACTGCGGAACCAATATCTGGAAGATATTTCCCTAATTCTTCGAGAAGCTTGACAGTTGGCTCAGGGTTAAGGACTGTTGCTGGCGTAACCGGTAAGGGTTGCTTTTGTAAGGGTTCCTTCGGTAAGGGTTCTTTCGGTATTCTCAGCAAAGCATCAAATTTTGGAAGATGAACAGAGATTTGCTCTTCTACTATCTTTGAAATGATCTCATAAAGGGCTCCACGCAATGGTATCAGTACTGGAGGCAGGGGCAAGTCTTCTTTGTCCAGGATAAGGTCAAGCAAGTACTTGCTGATTTTTTGTGGACGCTCATGTGCATCCAGATTGAGCAGCTCCTCTGGAATCTGAAGATTTGCCTTGTCTTCGAAATGAATGAGGAATGAAAAAAGAGTGGTTGCGAGGAACCTGCCAATTGCTTCATCTGTTCCTTTCATGAAGAAAGCAGACTGTATGGACTGTCCAAGCTGGTTTAGTTGGAATTGATCATCAAAAAAGGCTTTCAATGTCTCTGGAGGTTTATTCTCTGCAGAATATGTCCCTTTTAAAGCTTCTTGCAGATAGGTAAGAAATGCTTTTGAAGCTCCCTTAAGAGCTGTATTAAGTTGAGTCGATGCGAATTTGGCAGGTAAGACGCTTTTTAAAAGAACTCCTGCAATATCTGACACGACTGGCAGAAGGGATTCTGATATTTTTGCCTTGAGCTTCGCTGGTATAGCTTCCTTCTGCATTTTGCCCAGCATAGCTCCCTGCTGTATTTTGCTCAGCGCAGCATCTAATTTTGGGAGAATAGTAGAAGTTTGCTTGGCTGCAGCAGATGAAAGGAGTTGATATAGAGGGGCTCTGAGCTCTTCAAGCATTGGGGGAAGAGGGAGACTATCCTCGTCCATGATGAGCCCAAGCATATATTTGCTGATTTTTTCAGCGCGATCAGGAGCTTTTGGTTCTAGCAGCACAGCTGGAATTTGGAGATCGGCATTTAGTGCTTTTCCTTTGAAATGAGCAAGCATTTTTGAAAGAGATGAGGAGAGAAAGGCTGTGATTGGGCCGCTTGCTCCTTCAACTGAGAGGGCAGATTTTATGAATTGTCCAAGCGGGTTTAGTTTAAATTGATCATCGAAGAATGTCTTCAATAGTTCTGGAGAGGGATTTTCAGCAGAATAGGTTGCTGTGAGAGAATCTTTCACATACTCAAGGATTGTGGCTGAAGTTTTCGAAAGAGCCTTGTTTGCTTCGGTTAGTTCAGGCAGTTCGAAAGGCAACAGGGCTTTTAAAAGAGCTCCAGCAAGAGTTCCGCCAAATTGCGGCAGTTCTGGTATATCATGAAGAAGATCTAGCTCTGCAACTGCCGTGAGTGCTGTTGGCGCAGGTGCCATGCCCGTTTCCTTTGCCTGCTCAACTGCTGGCCCAGAGAGCTGGGTCTTTGCTTCGACTTTGCCTGTGACTAAGGTGTCGATTTGGGGTAGCAAAGAGGAAATTTGTTTCTTAAGAGGTTCGGATATTACCTGTTCTAAAAATGGTTGCAAGGGTGTAAGTAGGGGTGGGAGAGGAATCTTTCCAAGATCCAAACGCTTGAGCAAAAAATTTGTGACAGCTTCGGCACGGTTTTCCTTGGACTTCCCCGGAGTGAGTAATTCACCAGGGACAGTCAAATCTCCTTCAGCTATCTTAGAGCAAAGAGTGTCGATGAGGTATAAAGACGCGGCTTCAACATATGAGGTGAGTGCTTCTTTTGCTGCCGGGTTTTTAAGAATAGGAAGAATAAGTGCTCCCCATGCATTCCTGTGGTATTTTTCTTCTGGATCTTGCGAGAATAATTTTAAAAATAAAGTTGGAGGTGAGAGTGCGCTTCCTTCATACTTGTTAAGTGCAGATTCCATTTTCTCCAGCAAGCTATCAAACATCTGACGAACCACCTCTGGATGAGTGATTCCTTTGTTTTCCAACCTTTCCTTACTAGTTGCGATCGTTTCTTGATAATAGTTTTTTGGTAGTGCTCCGAGAATTGTTGTTGTTGCGAGCTCTCCTATAACAGACGACAGAGGAGTGTCGCTGATAGGTGTAGGAAGAATTTTATCTTTTTGTGCAGCCTGAAGTGAAGAAAATCCTGGGAGAAGTAGCGCGACCCCTGGGATATTTCCGATTAAAGAATTAAGTTCTACCGCCGTGCTTTCAGGGAAAATTGTCTCGCTCATCAAATCAGCAAGAGATTCTTCCTCGGGTTTTTGTTCTGTATTTTCAGACTCTGCTGATGATAAGGGTTGCTGAGATGAGTTTAATCTACTTTCAAGTTTGCAGAGTGCTTGACAGAAACCGTCATGAATTTTTTTTTCTATTAAGCCATACACAATGGTATCAAGTCCCGCTAGAATCGTTATGTCCTTTGATTTGCCGGGAAGTATTTGGCTGAGGAGGTGGTCAGCGAGTTGATCAGAGACTGATTGCAATGGGGGCCTTTGTTCTCCTTTTTGCGGGGGACTGAGTGCTTTTTGAAGCATTATTCCAAGGTCTTGAGGAAGAGAGAACCCTTTCTCTGAAGCTTTCTTGAAATTGCCAAGCAGTGAGTAGATGTTAGTGAGAATTATGGCAGTCAATCCTGTAAGATGGTCCTTGTCAGGCTTAAGAGGCCCTTCTTTATCAATCAAAAGGCTTTTCTTTAGAGCAGATCCTGTTTCGTTGAGAACCCACAGACCTTTTTTTTCAATGAAAAAAGGTTTGATAAATTTTGGAGGTTCTTCTTGTCCATTTTCATACCGCACAAGATGTTGGCAGGTATATTGCAACATCAGGAGAGTACTCTTTTCAAGTGTGGAAACAGCTTCCTTGCTCAGGCCTAAATTTTGAGGGGCTTGAGGGAGGAGTGGTGTTGCTTTCGCAGCCAAGAACGCCCTCAGAGGGCCTCCAAGGAGAATACTATCCAGCGGAGAGGAGGGGGCCGGTTTAGGGGGGAGAGCTTTCTCTGTTGCCTTCTTTGCCTTTTGCATTGCAGGTTGGGAGACAGGTTCTTCTGAAGTGATTGCATGATATGTTAACTTGTCGATAGGTGCATTTTCATACCCTTGAAGCGCCTCCCCGAGGGTTTTGCATCGATTTAAAAGAGTTCTTTTTTCTTCTTGAGACAGATTGGTAAGGCCTTGAATGGTTCTTTCGGTATCCGTGAGGATGCTCTTCCAGGTATGGCCAGCTCTTTTGATCGCTCTTTTTTGATTGTTAGTTAACTTTGCCTTGGAGGCAATGTCTATTAATTCGTCACTTATATTTTTCGGCAGCCCTGTTAAACTTGACATAGCC
>PMZB01000166.1 GCA_003170575.1 Chlamydiia bacterium
AAAAAAACACAACAAAGAACGCCGCATCACAATGCACCTCATCATAATATTTATTGCGCAAAATTAGATAATAATAAACAATTGTTTTTGTACTAGTTTCTTTATGTATAAATTAAAGGAGAAACACATATGCAAGTATCACCAACAGCATCAGCTCAACCTTCTCTCGTAACTCATGAGGTTTCTGGGAGCTCTTTACCCAACCCAGCCACCCCCCAAAACGCGCCTCAAGATAAGCTCGTGTCTCAGATCTATGAAAAACAAATAACTGAATTACTGGAGCATGCTCCTTGTAAAAATGCCTTAGAAAGATTTTATGTAACGCTCCAACCAACGAATGCCCCCGCTAAAAACGCGGCCGATTATGTGTATAAAAAACTCGAAACACTGAGAGAAAAATCTCAACTCTTTTGGCCTGAAGAATTGCTCGAAACGTTACTTGCAAACCCAACACAATTAGCCAACACATTGGATGAGCTTTATGTCATAGGTGTTTTGACGCTTATTAATACCATATCTTCGCAAAGCGAAACAGTCGTTGAAAAGATAAATAAAAAACTATGCGAAACGGCGGAAAAAACACCTTCTACTTCTGATTCAGAAATGATTGATATTTGCTTTCATTTAGCAAAAGAATATGGAACAACTATTGCAAATGAACTTAAGGGAAAAACTTGTGTTCTTCAAGTACTTCCCCCGCCGCCGAGCCTGAGCATGATACCGCCAGAAGTTATGTCTGAGGTTTTTGCAGACCCAGATTTTTTTCCACAACAATTCGCTGATCACCTTCAATCACCTACTGTGCACATGGTTCGTATGCATGGGAAAGAGCCAAAAGAGGTACCTTTAATTGGATTCGAAGGCCAGATACAAGGAGAGATGGATGTTTCTTTTTATCAACTCAAGTGGGAAGAGAAAACTCCTTAATAAGCACACTCATCTATCCTGACCCTGGACCATGGTTTAAAGACCATGCTTCTTTGGATTTAGTGATAAGAGTAACTTTTTTACCTTGACAATACCTTTTGAAGGCTTTTTCTTGTTTCAGTTTGAAACAATAGTCGTAACGTATAAGCTCGTTCCAAAAACGGTTCGTAATTTTTTTTACCACAGAGACCACAGAGCACACAGAGAAAAAACAAAAATTTTTCTCTGTGTGCTCTGTGGTCTCTGTGGTAAAAAAAATTACGATACCCTTACTTAACGTACCTTATGGATAATAGATAAACACACCTGGATATGTCCGGATCACTTTCTGAATTAACTGTGAAGCTTATTGAGGGGAACAGATCACCATTAAAAAGGAGTTTATTTGGTGGCGAAGCCACCAACCATTCTTTTTTTCTCTGCAGTAAAAAAATTATAACGCCTTTGCTTCACTCAACTTACGGGTAACAGCACCCGCGCCCGAATTTTCTCTCATCCTTAACAGCAAACCAATGCTAAGCGAGTTCGCAACTAAAGAAGAGCCCCCCTGGCTAAAAAAGGGAAGGTTTAATCCTGTTGAGGGAAGAAGCCCAGACACAACTCCAAGATTCATAAATGCTTGAAAACTAAACAAGAATAAAATCCCTAAGCCCCATAAAAAGGGAACACCCTCTTTCACTTCTGACACTATCTTCCACACTTCATAAAAAAGCCAAAGGTAGACCCCAATAAGCATAGTGGTGCCCATAAATCCAAACTCTTCCGCAAAGATCGCAGCAATATAGTCGTTTTGCGCCTCAGGAAGATAACTTAACTTTTGCATACTTTTAGCCGGGCCTTTTCCAAAAACCCCGCCCGAACCAGCTGCTATTTTCGCTTGGTACGGTTGGTGGCCCTTGCCCTTGATGTCTTGCTCTGGGTTCAGATAGGAAGATAAACGCCCCCGCACATACGTACTGCTCGCTGCAAAAACTCCAAGGCCAACAAGGGCTATGAAAAGCGGCAATATCCAAAAACGGGCAGGGATGCCGCAAAGAATTACCATAAGCCCAAGAAGAAGAACAATCACCCCAGCAGTTCCATTATTAGGCTCCACAAGGATGAGAAGAACAGGAAGTCCCAAAATCGAGATAAAGAGGAGAAACTCTTTTATGCTCGTATAAAGAGAGGGTCTGATCCAGCAGCCATACAAGAAAAAAGCAGGGATGAAGATTTTTAAAAATTCTGAGGGCTGTAGGGAAAAGGAAGAGATAGCAATCCAACGTCTAGACCCATTTACACAGATTCCGATCCCAGGAACAAATACAAGCAAAAGGAGGAACAGGATTCCTGCAAAAAGATAGGGTGCATTTTCGAAAAATCGCTGCCATCCTATTTTGTAGGCGGCAAAGGCTGCGATTATGGCAACAAACCCATAGGCAAGCTGTCGAAAAACGCCGCTGAACTGGCTTTTCCCTGATGCAATATCCATAATTTCGCCTGAGGATGCATCAAAGATCATAATCAGGCCGGTAATGTACAAAAGAAGAACCGGAAAAAGAAGCGGAGCTATAGTGCTCCGAGTTGCGCAAACCCTATACCCAAACAAGCAAAAAGATTGGGATTTTGCCTTTCTCAGACATGTCAGATTTGATTTCGAAAAAACATGCCTACTATTAGACATAGGGGCTGTTTTTTCGGGATCAAAAATGGCATGTTCTGCGAAGGGAAAAACCAATCCTTTTGCTTGTTTGGGTATCTCCATCTTATCCTTCCTTGATACGCAGCGTTTGTCCCACTTTTAGATTTTTAGCTTTTTGTTCATCTAAGTTATTGAGCGCCAAAAGCTTTTCAAAGGAAAGATGAAATTTTTTTGCAATTTTCCAAGGGTTATCTCCTGGACGCACAACATAATAACCGTCTTTAGAAACTGGAGTGATTTTTGGGGTAGTTTTCTCTACTTTTTTGTTTGCTTGTGCCTCTTTCTCTAACCGAGGGCCCTTTTGCTTAGCATCATATTCTTCCAGCAGCTGATCAATCTCATCAAACGCAACCGTCTCTTCTTTTGTCTCCTCACCCTCGCTGGATGGGTCTTCTACAGCAGTCTGATTCTGCCCATTTTTCTGATCATGGGAGCGCAAGACTGGTCGAGCAGTGACAAAGACGCCCACAAGGACTACAAGATTCAAAAGTACTGCTAAGATAATGGTGTCTTTTTTAGTAATAGTCATAACTCCCCTCTACACCGAAGAGTTTAAGCTTCTCACAATTTCCTTAAATTGTCTTCCACGATCTTTATAATCGTGAAACATATCGAAGCTCGAGCACCCGGGCGAGAGAAGAACTGTTCCAGAGGGATTGAGTTTTGACGCAATCTTTACTGCTTCCTCCAAGGAAGGAGCAAACGTCACAGGGATTTTGTCTCCTACATCGTGCGCTATTTTTTCTTTTGCTTGTCCTATAGCTACAATTGCTTTTACTTTGTCTGAAAAGCTCCCCCAGGAACTATATGGAGAGCCTTTGTGCACACCTCCTGCAATAAGAACAATGGGCGCATCGCAGGAAGAAATAGCCGCTTCTGTGGAAGCAACATTGCTCGATTTACTATCATCGATATACGTGATATTTCTTATTTTCT
Organism: Chlamydiia bacterium; assembly: GCA_003170575.1. Lineage (GTDB taxonomy): Bacteria > Chlamydiota > Chlamydiia > Chlamydiales > FEN-1388 > FEN-1388. The sequence continues at coordinate 3,545 of PMZB01000166.1, forward strand.
GCACAAACTCTATCCGATGAGACGGCTTTTTAAAGCTTGCATATGCATCGTGTATAGTCTTTGAGGCTATTCCCAAGGTTCGTGCAACTCCATACGCCGCAAGAAAATTATCTCTGTCATGTTCTGGAGCACACAAAAGCTCTTTTGGTAAAATCCCCTCTTCCTTATCAAACGCAATCTTCCCCTGAACTATGTGTAGAGAGCTTTTTTCTTGCTCTCCATATCTGATAACACGCGCTCCAACACCAGGCAGAGCATATTGAATAGTATCGTGCATAAAGAAAAACCCATCCTGGAGTGTAAGAGAATAGAGTTTTACTTTTGCATCAACATATTCTTCCATGGAAGAATGCCAATCAAGGTGGTTGGGACTGATATTGAGCCAACAGCCTATGGAAAACCTTCTGGAAAAGGTGAGGGCTAATTGAAAAGAACTTAGTTCCACAACAAACCAGTCTGGAAAGCTCTCTTCCGTAAATGCCTCAATGAGAGGGGTGCCAATATTGCCGATAGCTTTTGCTTTTTTGCCTGACGCATTGATGATATGGGTAATAAGCTCCACTACTGTTGTTTTGCCATTTGTCCCTGTGACAGCAATGAGAGGGGGAATATTTTTCACAAGTCTTAGCGCCAGCTCTACCTCGCTTACGATCGGAATCTTCAGTTCTTCCACTTTTTTAAAGGCACTATTCTGATAGGGAAATCCTGGAGATGTGACAGCAATACTATTTTTTAGAGGCAATTTGTCGATGCATGAGCAAAATTCAACAGACGTCATGACAGGAAGGAAAAGCTTCTCTTTTTCTACAAAAGCTACAGCGGCTTCTTTTGCATCATCAACTATGTAGGCAGAAAAACCTTTTCGATGGCACCAGGAAGCGGTTGCCTTACCTGTTGTTCCCAGGCCTAAAAGAATGTAGTTATTCATTGAGCTCTCTTTCCCCCTCTTAGGGAAAAAAATTGTAAATCTTAACTTACAAGCCTGTCCTAAAACGGTTTGTAATTTTTTTTACCACAGAGATCACAGAGCACACAGAGAAAGAAAACAATTATTTCTTTTCTCTCTCTGTGTGCTCTGTGATCTCTGTGGTAAAAAAAAATTACAAACCTTTACTTAACGTACATGTAAGAGCACATCTACCTTTATGTTTCAATGATCTTTCTGGAGCGCAAGCGACAGAAAGATCATTGGGAGTTAGGTCCATTCGTCAATAACGAAAGAATTCCTACTACTGCAAGTATAAGAGACACAATCCAGAATCGCATAACTACTTTTGCTTCATGGAGGCCTGCATATTCAAAATGATGGTGGATAGGAGCGCAGCGGAAAATCCTTCTCCCTGAATGTCTAAAACTTATAACCTGAATGATCACGGAGAATGTTTCTACAACAAACACTCCCCCAATAAGCGCTAAAAACCATTCTCTACGCAGGCTCACAGCTGCAGTTCCTAACATGCCGCCAATAGCTAACGATCCAGTATCTCCCATAAAAACTTGTGCTGGATACGTGTTGTACCATAAAAACCCAAGACAAGCACCTCCCAGGGCAGCAAGGCAGACAGTAATCTCACCGCTTGACTGAACATAGGGTAAAGAATAGTAGGCAGCAAGGGAGGGATTGTTGCTTAAAAAGGAAAGCACGCATAATGCGCCTATGGTAAACACGGAACAGCCTGCAGCTAGCCCATCAAGCCCATCTGTCAAATTAACAGCATTGGCTGCACCCACAATCGTCAACCACTCAAAAAAGAAGATGAGCAGCCACCACACACCTGTCGCGATAAAGATTGGCTTGCAAACAAAGGGAAGGTACATGCTTGCCTGAAACGTTTTCCATTCAATGGAGTGGTCAAAAAGTTGGATAGCAGGCAGTTGTAATCCAAGTGCTGTGAAAAGGCTGGGGCAAGCAAAAAGCAAAACCACTAAACCTGCAAAAAGAGATTGAATAAGCAACCTCAATTTTCCTGGCAACCCCTTAAAACTTTTGCTCTTAAGTTTTGCAAAATCATCGATCGCGCCAACAGTGCCAAATACCAGAAGCGCCCCAAGCAGTAAAAGAGTATAAATAGAGGAGAGGTCTGCCCAAAGAAGGATGGAAATGGTGACTGAAAAAATAACAAGAAGGCCTCCCATAGTGGGGGTCTCTTTTTTTTGTTTATGCAGCTCTGCAAGATGAAAGGCTTGTCCAGCAAACTCCCGAATTTTCTGCCCGATCTTATATTGAACAAGCTTTCGAATGAAGGGACGACCAGACAATAGGACAATAAGAAGAGCTGTCACCGCTGCAAAAAAAAGGCGGGACGAGGTCTTTAAAAAGCAATCTGGAACTGGAAATGCCAATACCTGGCTTAAAGCAACCATACCCGAGCAGATCATAGTTTATCCTGAAAAATGGTCTACCACCTTCCATAATTGATTTGCCCAGCGAGAGCCCTTAAGAAGCACGGTATCGCCCTCTTTAAGATCTTTCTCGAGCACAGCTATAAGCTCATCAAGTGAGGAAGTAAGCACATATTTATTTTTCTTATTTTTCTTTACATCTATCAAACAGTTCCATTCTTG
>PMZB01000009.1 GCA_003170575.1 Chlamydiia bacterium
AACAGAGCGTCTCGACCGATCTAGCGCCGCTCAAGGCGCAAGATAGGTAGCAACCTGGGTTTGAAGTCTTGCGTAGAAATTAAACCACCTAATGCCTAAAAACGAATTTATTGAGCACTAGCGGTGAATAGATACCAAAGAAGGATGTCAATGCTATGCGTTTCTCTTCTTGTCTTTGTTTCTTGGCTGTTTTTTTTCAGGCGTTGTTGTTTTCCGAAGATATTGACGAAACCAAGCATTCCCCTGCCGAATCCTCTGATTTTTGGGTTTCCACGAATGGCAGCGATTCCAATTCAGGTTCTAAACACTCCCCTTTTCGTACCCTTCAAAGGGCGCGGAATGCCGTGAGAAGTCTCCCCTCAGGGGCATTCCAGCACCATGATGTTAACATTTACATTCGTGGCGGCACCTACCGGCTCAATAAAACCTTGACGCTGACATCAATGGATTCTGGTCGTTATGGGCATAACGTGATATGGAGAGCCGCACCAGGTGAACATCCCCGTATTTGTGGGTCGATTCAGGTAACGGGTTGGAGCGTATATGACGCATCCCTGAATATTTATCGGGCGTATGTAGGACCGTGTCAGTCACGCCAGCTATATGTGAATGGGAGACGTGCGACACGGGCGCAAACAACACCCTATCCTGCCGGCTTCCTTCCATCCTGGACTAATGGAGGCATCGAGTTTATCCCTACATCATTGAATCCTGTTGCTTGGAGAGATCCTGCCAATTGGACAAATCCTCAGGATATTGAAGCCGTCATCATCACGCAGTGGAAGATGATGCGTATACCTGTATCTTCGATCACTCCGTACAGTTCACCCAATAATGGCCTTATTGTGATCCAGGAGCCAGCCTGGACGAATGCAAATGTTTATTTTGACATTTCCACAAATCTTCCAGGTATATGGAGTTTCTGGCAAGTCACACGATTTGAGAATGCCTATGAGTTCCTAAACGAGGCGGGGCAGTGGTATCTAGATCGACAGACGGGATGGCTATACTATATCCCGCTTGCCGGAGAGGATTTGAACACAGCGAATGTGGAGCTGCCTGTTGTTGAAACCCTGATTCAAGGTAAGGGTACGCTTCATTCTCCTATTCACAATATACAGTTCAAAGGACTGACTTTTGCCTACGCCACCTGGCTTGATCCGAGCAGTAATAATGGATATGTCGCGGATCAGAGCGCCTTCACCCTTGTCGGTTCAAATCACCAGCCCAATTATATCGGTCATGACCAGCATGTAGTGCCAAGTCGGGGCAACCTTTCCTTTACGTATTCCAAAGACATTCTTTTCCATGGCAATATTTTTCAGCATCTTGGCGGGGTGGGCCTTCACTTTGTTACCGGCTGCGAGAATACGGTTGTTAAAAGCAATTTATTTACGGACATCTCTTCTTCAGCGATTATTTTGGGAGGCGTGTCTGAAACTGACGCCCATCCTAAACATTATGATCAAACCACCCGGAATAACAATATCACCAATAATCTGGTACGGAGCGTCGGAGTCGAGTACGTTGACGCAGCAGGGATATTCGTAGGATTCTCCCGCAACACAAGGCTGAGCCATAACACGATAGTCAATGTTCCCTGGTCAGGCATTGCAATGGGCTGGGGATGGGGTTTGTTGGATAAGGGAAGCTATCCCGGGGTGTCGAACGCGATCAGCGGGCTTTGGGGTACTGTCACCAAGCTGACAGCCAATCGTGGATGTAAAATTCTTAAGAACAAGATTACGGATTTTCTCAATGTTCTTTGGGATGGGGGCGCCATTTATACGACAGGGAGGCAGGGTCCATCTCTTTTGAAGGGACTTTTGATTAAAGAAAATGTTGCGTACGGGAAACGTGTATCAGGAGGCGGTAATACGTTTTATACTGACGGGGGAAGCCGCTACATTCGCCTGGAAGGCAATATTTCATATAATAATCCCATTGGAGTCACCTATTTTGGCCCCCCTCCCCAGGCTGGAGACCCGCTTCCCTACTCTTCTCTGCCGAGCGATGGCAATAATGTGCCCTATGGCAGTGATACAGGCGGATGTATTCCTTATGGCGATATAAGATATAAAGATAATTATTGGTTGCAGTCGCCTATCCCCGACAATATTGCCCTTTATAATATTCTCTACCAGGCTTTGCTTGGCTTTCCCCCTTACTCCTCAAAGGGTTTTTTCGATATTTGTCTTTTCGCAAGTCACGGAGTGCGCTACCCAATTCACCTCACCTATGCAAACAATAAGACCTTTACTACGGTGGATCAGCTTCCGCCGAATGTCCTCTCAAATGCCGGCGTTCAGTCACGCCCCTCGTCAATTCCGAAGAATTTGTGGGTGCTGCCTGGGCCTTAAGAAAGACTTCTCGAGATTCTCCCGTTACTAAAAGGTCTAATTCTTGATCTATAAATATTCTACTTCAGATTTAACCGGTCAGCTAATAGTAGTGTCTTTACTCAACTGAACATATTCCGCACACGTCCCATTCTCCCTCTCCATCTATCCTCAACCATATAGCGTATGTACCATCATCGAGAATATCGTTAGGAAATTCGAGATCTCCCATTCCTCGGACGGTAAGTATGATTTTACCATTTTGAACTTGAGCCTGAGCAGGAATAGGATCCTCTTCAGTCATGGGACGTGGAGTTCCTGGATATCCAGGATACCATTCAATCATAAGGTCGGGATAATGCTCTGCCAAAAGGTCAAAGGGAATCTCTCCCTCAACACACCCGCTATGAATAATTTTTTCGAATTCCTCTAAAGGCAAGTCAGTGATAGGCACTGATATCTCTTCTACATTTCTAGATTTTCTTCTTTTCATCGATTTCCCCCTTTAAAGTTGACATTGTTAATTAAGACGGTTTGATGTAATCCAACAGCTTCGCAATTTGATCTGGAGATGGCAGTTCGTCTTGTAATTCTTTTGGTAAGCTGCCTGTAGTCTTATAGGCAGCAACATTGATTGGCCTGTTGGTCTCCTTCAAAGAATACTCAACAATCGTCTTTGTTCTTTTCCTTGCACAAGATAATGCCTATAGATGAATTCTCGTCTTGCAACCGAACCGTATCGTTGAGCACAGCTAGGTAAAATTGCATTTTTCCAACAAATTCAGGGATAAATGGCCCAACCTTGAGCTCAATAGCAACCAATGATTTGAGTTTCCTATGATAAAGCAGAAGGTCAATGAAATATTCTTGGCCACCAACCTCCAGACGATGCTGTGAACCAATAAATGAAAAAACATTACCCATTTCACGTAGAAACTTCTCTACATTTTTAAGGATAGCTTGCTCCAACTCATATTCACTATGTTCTTCGCCAAGTTCTAGGAAGTCGAAAGCATACTCATCCTTTACCGCAAGTTTTGCCTCTGGAAGCATGTTTACGGGGAGATTTGTCTCAAAGCTTGTCTGGCTAGCCATTGTCTTTTCGTAGTTCTTGTTGTCGATCTTATTCAGCAACACACGGTAGCTCCACCTATTCTTCTTCGTCATCCGCATGTAAAATTCCCGCTCGAGTTGATCTGAACACTTCGATAAAAGTGCTAATTTTGTGAGACCAGCTAATTTCTGCAGACAGTGTCTGCAGTTTTTCATTTCCCAGATAAGAAGAGTAAAAATCCTTCATATTCCACAAGTTACGAGAGGAAAAACCCTTCATACCAGGAAATGATTTCTGCAAGTCCTTAGCCAGTTGCTCTACAACAGCATCTCCCCACCCAGAATTTTGTTGCTGCTCATAAAGAGTTTTCCCAATATCCCTGTAAACCTCAATTAACTCGCGATTAACAGAGACCATCGCTCGTGTTTGAGCTTCCTTGATCCTGCCTACAATTGTTGCTAGGACCGATGTGTATCCATCCGGAACAGCAATATCTACCTCAGCCTCTACGATGCTTTTGCCCATTGGAATCTCCAATTTTTTCACGAATGCTCTGCAAAAAAAGAGTAGGTTTTGTCAGTTTTTTTTCGTTCTCTAAGCCGCTTGACTGTTCCTCTTCTTTTTCGCTCATACATACTTCAAAAAGAGAATTTGCGCAGAAGTTTACCATGATCGTTTAGAAGAAGCAAGGACCTAACTTATTACCACTTTGCCCTCATCGCTCGTCCACGCTCCCCTTTTGTTGGAGAGCTATTTTGACAAGGTGAACATAATAGGATTTGTCCTTAATGGCCTGTATTGTATCGACAGAGAAAATGTGATGGTCCTTAATCAGCGAAGCTACGCTGAGCGGCTGATTTGTAGGGACATCGATGGGGTTGACAATGTTCTTTTGAGAATGCTCATCGGTAGAGATATTGTCGTCGAAAAAGAGGGAAAGAGTTGTTTTGTCCTTTAGGTCGACAGGAAAAGGCTTTCCAAATTCTTGTCGCTCACCATGCTCAAACCAGCGAGCCCAGTCGTCCTGAATGGCAACATTCCTGGTTTTTTTGAGGAAGGAGTATATTTCCTTGATATCAGAAAAAGAACCATTGCCATCGACATATAATATACCATTTTGAAAACGAGCTTTTTCGGCGAAACGAATGTGGGCCACATTTTCAATTTCAGGAGCTACTTGGTCGAAGTCCGGACCAAAGGTTCGAATGATGATGGAGAAATCATAACCATCCGTCCGCAGAAACTCTACCAATGAATAGAAAGAAGTAAAGACAAGAGTTTTTTGATCCTGAAGTGCTTTCAGGGCATCTTCAAATTCAGCTAAAGCCTTTTTGTATACCTCTGGTCGGTTTTTTTCCAAAAAAGCAAGGAACCCAGAAATCTTTTTATCGCGAGCCTTCTTTAACAAAAGATCTGAAGACGACCCTGGCAGCAGATACTCTTTCACGTAGTCAGAATAGGAAATAGGGCTCCCAACTTCTGGGCCCCATTTTTCTTTATAGGTATCAGCTAAACAATGAACGATCACATCATTGCTAGACTTTCCTCCTACTGCATCAGATGCCATGATGGTCTTGTTCAGGTCAAAATGGAGAAGCAAAAGAGGCTTTTCTGATGCAATGAGAGCCCACTGGAAACAGAGAACGCCAAAAAAAATGTATAACGAGCGCCGTAGCATAAAAAGCTCCATTTAATAAATCCCTACTTCACTGAGCTATAATAAAATAATTTATTTTCGTCAATGCCGCTGAAGACGCAGAAATCAACCTGTTGAGAACTAAGGCAGGCATCTTTCATCCCGCAACGCCAGTAAAGCCGCCTCTTGGGCCACTGCTTTATGAAACCCCTCCGCAGGATGAATGCCATCCCAGAACAGATATTCATCGAAATTCTGATGGTAACAGGGGGAATAATTTGGCATAACACACGGCGAGTCCACGACACGCAAACCATACTCTCTCGGATTGGCGACCATCTGATCAAGCGTTTTATAAACATCAAGTTCTGCAATTTCAATCCCTTGCAGCCTTGAAAGCGCTATGATATGAGCTTTCAAGCCTGTATTAAAGGCTATTGTCAACTCTTTTGAAGCGTCAGCTATACCTGGATGAAGGAGATCTAAAGAACGAAGTGTCGGAGTCTTCCCAATGTCGGGAATATCCCATACCAGAAACTTTCGTGCACCTCTTGCATAAAGCTTTTCTATGTTTTGGTCAATCTCACTCAAGGCTTCTGAAATAATAGAGGAGGCATCCTTCTGAGAAACAAGAGCATCTCGGACATCGTTGGCTCCGATCTCTAGGACGCATAAAGTATCCCCTGGCACAACTCCTGGTGTTCGGTGAAGAAATTCGTCCACCTGTCCTGAAAGATCGATCCGATCCGTATTTTTGGTATTGCGGGCGCGGGCGCGGCCAACAGCAAAATTCGCGCGTGACCCATCCGATTCTGCGAAAGCGGGGCCACCGCTCAAAGCAAGCTTATGAGCCTCAGCAAATAGCTCAATCCAAGTCGGCCCATTGCAATAATGGTGATGGTCTTTATAGGGATAGTCCGGTACCAACAATTCATCCAGCGTATCATAAGGAGGAGCTGTCTCTCGGTGCCACAAACTGTATGCATTTCCTGGATCTGAAAGGCTATCCCCAAACACAGCGATTTTATTAAAAAAAATATTAGCAACCGAAGCTGCTCTACTGGTCTCGCAAGACTCCCTGATCGTCATAGTACTCGACTGAGGAAACTGTTCCTCAATACCCCTTACAGGGCTTACAGAACTAACATCCATGGCGCACTCCTCTTAATTTGTATAACAATTCTAAAACATTCCACAAGTAATCACTCTGATTTTGAACAAAGAACAGCTGTTGCCTCACCTGAGATCACTTCGTGAAAAATCTTTGAGGGATGAATTCCATCCCAAAACAAATATGCATCAGGGTTTTCGTGATGAGATACTTGTGCGTATGGTATGAGGCATGGAGTATCTACGACGCTTAAACCAAACATTTCGGGATTGGCGACCATCTGATCAAACTTTTTGAAAACATCGAGTTCTACAATTTCAATACCATCCAGCCTTGACAGGGAAGCCACAAGATGGTGTATTCCTCTGTTAAATTTTTCCGTCAGATCTCTTGAACCCTGCGATATACCCGGGTGAATGTTATTTAAAGAACGTACCGCAGGAGTCTTGCCAATATCGGGGATGTTCCATATCAAAAACTTACGAGCCCCGTGTGCGTACAGGTTTTTTATGGTATGACTAATTTCTCCTAAAGCATCTGTAAAAATCTTGGACGTTACATCCCCTTCTGCTGGAGCAAAAAAGGCATCGAAAATATCGTTGGCGCCTATCTCTATCGCACATAGCGTATCTTTTGACACGGTTCGGTGCACCTGACGAAGAAATGTTTCCGTCTGCTTGGCAAGATTAACCAAATCAGGATCAGGGGTATTGCGTGCACGTGCACGACCAACAGCGAAGTTCATGTGCTCACTATTTGATCCTAAGAAAGCAGGTTGACTATTTGGGCTAAGGCCATGTGCGGTTGCAAAATGCTCAATCCATGTCGGCCCGTTACAATAGCGATGATGGCCGACGGCATAAGGATATTTTGGTATCAGGAATTGGTCCAGAGAGTGATAAGGAGGCGTATTTTCTCTGTTCCATAAGATATAAGCATTTCCAGGATCCGAGAGACTGTCGCCAAATATAACAATTTTATCAAAGGATACCTGCGCCCATATGCTGTGAGATACAAGGAAAAACAAACTTAAAAAAATCAGAAACGTGGATCGTATAAAAACGCGAACCATTGAATTCTCCCAAAGCTGGCGCCAAGTCTGCATATACTGCACAATAGCTTTTTTAGCTTATCGACTGGACAAGCGTAAAACATTAACATAAGATTTGAGCTATCAGAAATAACCAGCAGCCATTGTATCAATAAGAAAAATTCAAGGATATTAAAACTTAGTCAAAAACCGGGTAAGTGAAAAGGTTCTTGACTTTTGGATATCGAATTTAGCTCTGCTTATTCATCAAAAGAATCAAGCCCTATACTTTTGATTGAAAAAACATCTTAAGTGCAGATAAGATCCTTAAAAATTTAAGGTTTTGCAATTTTAATGAGGATGGCAGCTTTTAATTCTTTTTGAACATTGCCAGGATATGCCATTGTAGTATTTCAGCATAAATCTGAGTATATCCCAATGCTTTTATTTTCTCTGTCAATTGCTCTGGCAGAAAAGCGTAGTGTGTTAATCCTTTTTCAGGGCCATCCTGAGCCACATAGGTTTGCTTGTCTAAGAATCGTAGGGTACAGGAAATGCCGCCATGGGAGTCCTTATACAGGCCGCCTCCAAGATCTTCGAGATCAAACGAGTTAAAGTTCGCAGTCTTCACGATAAATAAGCCACCATGCTTCAGGATCCGTGTGATCTCTGCAAAAAGCTTTTCTATATTCGGTAAGGTGTTGTGATTCAATGATTGGAATGCAATGACTGCATCCAATGACCTGTCTTCAAATGGCAATGCCTGGTACATATCCTGTTCAAGGGTGTGAACAGATACCTGAGCTTCTTGTGCGTGTATTTTTATTTTTTCGATGCCCTCATTGGAGATTTCCAATGCATGCACGGTCTTCCCTTGTTTTGCCAGAGCGACAGCAATGGTCCCATCGCCAGCACCAAGATCAAGGACAGTTTGGGCCTTCTCCTGCTTAAAAAGCTCCAGCATCTTTTGAGAGATGTCGGCCTTGAAATACTCATCTACGCTGTCATTTTTCCACACATCATCATAGCTTTGTCGCTTGGAAACAGTTTTTTTACTTTTCGCCATTTTCAACTTTCTTAGTCTTTAATTAAGCTAAATCCAAGGTTTAGGTTGTGACGCAAATCCTGTATGATTTATAGAGGATGCGATTGCCCAAAGCACTATACCATGTGAAAGCTGATAAAGCACCTTGAAATCTGAAATTTTTAGTCAAAAACTTTTAACTATCATCAAAAAGCAGTTTTCTCAAGCTCCAGAGTCTTTGAATACACCTGGCTTACAATCTGTTCCTTTTCCTGACTAGACGGGAGACCTAAAACCGG
>PMZB01000181.1 GCA_003170575.1 Chlamydiia bacterium
TTTTTTTACCGGCAATTCACCCTTAGATCCAACAAACTTGAATCCCTGAAGGATCCTATAAGCCCTATAGATGGAGCGATCGAGCTTGTCTTCCGAGATCCATTTATTGTCTATTGCTTTTTGAAACAAGATATCAAGATAAGGCCTACGACCGAATGTAAGATATTTTTCAAATTTTAAATAATCATCTAGGCTTGGATTGTTGATATCCGAGAGGGAATTCCAAAGAGTAGTCAATTCATCATCTTGATACTGGGATTCGACGATTGTTAATGGGTAGGATGAAACAGGTACTGACTTTTTGGCTACCCTACAGCCATTGTGTTGCTTGGATACTTGTTGTGAATGAACCAAACGGCTCTTAGCGTCCCCATGATATTGACTGGCACAACAGATCATGGGCATGAATAGAGAGTAAAAAATGATGACTGCTACGTTTAGAAATGATGTCATAGACTACCTTTTGTAAAATCAATTCACAGGAATTAACTGACTTAACAATTTCATTTTATCAATGGTTAGCAAGGTGATCGCTCTATCATTTTCACCACAAACCACATAAAAAACTTCTCTTCCGTTTTCCTCTCCCTCGACAAATCCTGAAGGATACTCCACATTCTTACCGTATCCTCCACGTTCAAACCACCAGCCTGGATATGTGTTCGCTTTGAACATGGAGTGAAACAGAATGGGGTAGGGGGAAATCTTTTTTATTCGAAATGGGGGTTCTTTCTCAAAGGTTAAAGCCCCAAAAACATACCAATACTTATTTTGCTGATAAAAATATGTATGGAAGAATGCAACATACTCATCATCTATTAAAAGCGCAGGCGTGCCTCCCCGTACCTGTCCCCAGTTGTTTTCCCACGCCAAGGGTAGCTTTGGACCAAGAGAAACAAACGGTTCGAGCTTTCCTGTAAACGGACGAACAAAGCGGGCTACTGTCATTGGATTGAAGGTATAAATCAGATAAAGATCGGAGTTTCCCTTTTTGTCCGTGTACACAAAAGGAGTCCAATTTTTTTCACGAGGGGTCTCTGGGTTTTGTAAATGGGTTACGCTGATTGTTTCGAGGTTTTTTGGATCAAGGCAAGAGATATCCAAATGGCATAGGTACGTATCGCTCACGTGAGTGAGGTGGTTCGAAAGAGTGAACAACTTGCCGTCATAATGAAAGAGGCGGGGGTCTGAAGAATGATTATTTCCGGTGTTAACGTAGGTGATTGGTCCATCTGGAGAAAAATCAGGATGTAATTGGATCAACCCAGCTCGTGATTGAATCATAGGAGGAGCTTGATTTAGTGGATCGTCGCGAAAGGCTAACAGATAACCGCCCTTTCTTTTGACAATGGAAGGATTGAACGCGTAAGGCACCTCTGGAATGACTATGTTTGTAACACGAGTGATGATCGACGCATCATCAGCAAAAGGGAGCCCATTCAATCGCTCGCACGATAAAATTTCGAGTTCCTTGCTGTCCATTCCACAGAGCAAAGCGCAGGAAGCGAGTGCCAAGACAGCAAAGGTCAATAAAATATCTTTGTTAAACCCCATCATAGACTCCCTAACCACTGATAAAAAAGAACCATATGAAAAAAACAGTTATTTTGCAGACCACTAGGCAGGCTCAGCAAGATAATCAGCTCCATGAAAAAGGGAAACTTTATATCCCATGCTTTCAAGAAGACGTATGGTCTCTGCTATTAATTCAGCCCTATTGCCACCCGTAGCTGCAAGTTGCTCTCCATTCCCTTCGATTTCAAGCATAATAACTGGATGTGAAGCGGTTAAAGTCTCCCAAGCACCCTCAAGAACCATTTTTTCATAATTCTCCACATCCATTTTCACAAAAGAAATGTTCCGAATTTGAAAATCATCCAATCTTCGTAAATCTACAAGCTCTTCACCTTTGTCACTAAGAAAGGTTCCTCCCTGATTTATGGCAAGGGGAGTTAAGAGCCCTACCACTCCATTTCTTTCTCCAAGCGCGCAATGAATTGGAATAACATTCGTGCACTTATTGAGTCGCATATTCATGCATAACTCTCGACAGATTTTTTCCTGGGGCTCAAAAGCTATCACCAACCCGTCCTTCCCAACCGCATGTGACAAGGCAATAGTATGAGTACCTATATGCGCACCAATATCAAGAGCTATTGTTCCGGGCTTTGTATAATGATAGATTAATTCATCTATTCCTGGTTCCCAAGGCATGCCTCGAGCAAGACATCCCTTAATGCCATCGTTGGCTGTTTCAATATAAAAATCTCCTTGGCGAGGAACAGAACACAATTTATATTCACTGTAAGGAAATGCTTCGATATATTCCTCAGGTAAGGAAAAACTACATAAATATTCTGTTTGCTCTTGATCAATGAGATTTTCGCTTCCTATTAGGTTACAGGCAACAATCGAGAAAAGAATAGTTGCCCTCTTCAATATCAGTCTGTGAAACACTTTATGCCTCCTGAGCTCTTCTAAAAGTTATTCCTGTACGATCCCTTAACTTGGGTTAAATAAGAAAAAAATTACAGAAAGGCACGAAAAATGGGCATAGAAACCACAGGTATGCAGGGAGCAGGGGCGGTTACAACCTCGGCATATCCAGCTCTTCTCGCTGAATGTGTTCAAACAGACACTCCTTCTGCACCTTCAGCTGCTTCCCCTTCAGCACCACCAGAAGATGCAAAACTATCTCCCTCACCCATATGTCCTGATGAAACAAATGTTCAAAGAGGATATTTGGCCTGGGTAGCCACCTGGGTATATTATAAAGTATGGTCAACAAAACCAGAGGTTGATGATCCGGCAAAAAAAATTAATGATTTACAGTTAGAGGTAGCTCGTTTGAAAGAGTTGGAAACGCAACTCCAGACCGAGAACGGGCAAATGAAGCAAGGTATCTCTGACTGGTCTCAAGCTTTTGAAGCTCAAAAGCAAGCGAGTTCAAGCCAGCAAGCAGATCTGACTCAAAGAATAACTGGACTGAGTCAAAAAATAGCAGAGCAGACTCAAAAAACAACGGTATTGGAAAAAGACAAAGAGCGTCTCGCCGTTGAAAAAAATGCACTTTCAGAAGCTCTCACGAAGACAAAGAGTGAATTGGAAGAAATAAAAAAGGGAAAGCAAATAGTATCTCAAGGAATTGAAAAAGCAACAATAGACACATTACGAAAACAGGTTGCAGCACTCAGTAAAAAAGTAGAAACTAAAGATGCGGAAATTACTGGGCTGCAAAAAGAAAATAGGGCGAGAATTGCAGAGAGAGATGAACTCTCATGTCAGGTCGCTAACTGGAATACTTCATATGCAAAAATAGAAGAAGCACAAAAGAAAATTTTTGAATGGATCGAGAAACGGGACGCAGGAATTGCAGAATTGAAGATTCTAATGACGGAAGTTGTAGCAAACAAACAAGCTCAATCTAGACCTGGAGGAGGGTAAGGGACTGGAAAAAAACTTCCTGTACCTAAGTAAAGGATCACTATGCTGCGCGTTGGAGTTATTGATTACGTAAATATGTCCCCTTTGTTTCATGCCCTGCGCACTAACATCATTTCACATAATGCAACTTTTTCTTTTGGGGCGCCCGAGGAGATCAACAGACAATTTCTAAAAAAAGAGCTAGATGTCGCCTCAATAAGCGCCGCTCATTTTCTGGACCATAGGCTCGAATATGTGCTTCTGTCTGACCTTGGCCTAGCTGCAACTCAGGAAGTGATGAGCATCCGCTTATTCTCAAAAAAAAAACCGAATGAGTTAGATGGTGCAACTCTTTTTCTTCCCACTCACAGCGCTTCTTCCGTTACGATTTTGAAAAAGATCTGCAAGCACTTTTGGAAAATAAACCCCGTATTTTGTCCCTACTCAGAGCCTGCCGAAGCCCTTTTTTCTCAAGACCATCCTTTTCTTGTCATAGGTGACGAATGCCTTATTCTTTATGAAAAACATCCTGAGTATCCCTCCCTCGATCTTGCACAAGCCTGGCACAGCCTAACCGATAAAGCTCTGTGTTTGGCGGTGATAGCTACACGCAATGATGCGTTCATATCCAAAAGACACGAGGTCATTGAATTTCAGAAATGTGTGGAAAACTCTTTTCTTTGGGCCCAAAACAATATGCCTGAAATCATAAAGTGTGCAGCCTTGAAAACAGGATGCACCCCATCTCTTCTCGAAAAATATTACTCGATTTTTGAGTACCAATTAACACCAAAGCATTTTCATGGGCTTAACTACCTTGCCCAAAGCTCTTTTTGACGTAAGCTTGTGAATAAAATAGAGTTGCCTCTATCATTGTAGAGCGGTTTTTATTTGAAACGGGAACGCCTCTCAAGGAAAAAAAAATGACACACCCTGTGATTCTTGCTTCACAATCACCAAGAAGGAGAGAAATTTTTCGCTATTTCTCACTGCCTTTCGAACAAGTTTCCCACTCATTTGATGAAAGCTCTTTTCCCACAAATGTAAGCCCTGAAGAATATGCCAAGGGCCTTTCGCTCGAAAAAGCAAAAGATGTTGCGGCACGGTATAAGGAGAGTGTTATTGTTGCAGCAGATACAATTGTGGTGATTGACGGCGTGATCCTTTCAAAACCAAAAGACAGGGCAGATGCATCCCGCATGTTGCATTCTCTCTCAGGAAAATGGCATCGTGTTATTACTGGGGTAACAGTTGGATCAAACGGTACCTTCAAAACAGATTCTGCTGAAACACGCGTGCTTTTAAATTCAGTCACAGAAGAGGAAATTCAGAGCCTTTTGGACCGCGGAGAATGGCATGACAAGGTGGGCGGATATGCTATCCAAGGGGTTGGGTCGCTCCTCGTACGCCGTATAGATGGGGACTACTACAATGTTATGGGATTGCCTGTAGGACTGCTCGCCTCCATGCTCAACCAATTTCGCATTAATCTGTGGGAGTTTATATCGTGACTTCTAAACCCTTTCGCGCTTTCCTCTTACCCTGTCTTCTCCTTTGTATCATTTTTTGCTCTTGTGCACGGACTCTCCCAAAAGCTCCCCTCTCTACAAACTCTCTTCCTACCCCGCCTCACTCAGAGCTTACAAATCAGGAGATTTGTTTAAGCGAAGATCCTGTGAGTGTAGAGACAACAACTATTGATGAAATTATCCAATCGATGAAACGGCTCCATGCACTCCCAAACAAAAGTGCTTATAGACCACATCTGGAAGAGCTTTCCACAAAGTTGTTTCAAAAATTGCTAGCTTCGAATGATCCTGAAATTGTGATGATGACTATGCTTGCGGCCGCTTCGTGCCACCATCCTCTTTCTCATAATATGGCATTTTCCTTGGTTCGCTCTTCCTATCCTATCATCCAGCTTGCTGCAATTCAGGCACTTTGCTCGCTTAACACTACTGAAGCTGACTGCATGCTTGTCGAAGCGCTGCGATCAGACTATCCCGTAATCCGGCTTGAGGCTGCTTGGTATATTGCCCACAAGAGGATTCCTCAGGCCTTTTTTCACATTGATACTCTGAAAGTGAAGTTGCCTGCAGAGCTTTTACCCTATTTGCCAGAGCTGTATGCAGCAGAGGGCTCTTCCTCTTCTATACAGCGCCTGAGGCAGCTCCTTCTCGACCCAGATGAACAAGTGGTTCTGGAAACCATTCTAGCGATAGGTAAATATAATCTTACTTCCTTCTCTGACGTCCTTACAAAATTTACATCCCATTCCCCAGCAGTGCTTGAGGCGTTAGCCTTTGCACTTCAAAACGTGCCAACTGACGCCGCTAGAGATAAGCTCAAAATTCTTGCCTGCCATTCTTCACCTTATGTATCACTACGCGCCTGTCTGTCGCTTATTGCCCAAGGAGATCTTTCCTACCAAAATCAAGTCCAAACACTTGCAAAAGAAGGAAATATATTCGCTCTTTCCGCTCTTGGCTCATGTCCTCAGCCCTTATTACCGTGTTTTGCAGGTACCGAAAAATGCGTGAACCTTAACCTTGCTCTTTCCCAGCTCATGCTCAGAGACGCTGCTGCCATTCCTAGCATAAAAACCTTCCTCGCCCTGCCTGAAACAGAACTTCTTTGTGCAAGCTATTCTCCAGGCCACGCACTAAGCTATTGGGATGTGACCCCTTCGCAGACAGTGGTAAAAGAGCTTGAGCCCACATTTACAGAACAATCGCTCCGAGCAAAAGAATACTTTCTTTCTCTTGCGCTTGAATTGGATGAAGCTCAATTTCTTGACGTGGCTTCCTATATATTTCAGGAAGGTATTTTTGACCTATATCCTTGCCTTTTAGAACTTTTAGAAAACAAACAATCAAAAAGTGCCATTGCCCTTTTACATGAAGAATCTATGCGAGTAGGAGCTCCCTACAACCGAGCTTTTGCTACGCTTGGCCTCGTAAAAATTAAAAATGAATTAAAGGAAAAGGATCTTGTTCCTATCCTCTCTCTTTCCCGAGAGAAAAAAGCTCAATCCTGGCGATTTCCCATTCCATGGATTGAGTCAGCGGTTTCTGATGAGCGTATGCCGCTTCAGCAAACATCCATGCTTGCCCATCTTTACATAAGCACTGTTGGAGCGCTTGCGGAAAATGGATCGCCTGAAGCTATCTCGATTCTTGTGGAGGAGCTCTCATTAGCCCCCCAAAAATATCTCCCCTTTGTTGTCTCCGCTCTGCTTTACGCAACCTTGTAAACCCCCTTGAATATTGTTCAAGATCTGTGATAGATTTCTTTCTCTTTGATTTTTTTGGTGATGTGAAAATGTGTTAGGGATGGAAAAGGAGGGTTTGATGAAGCGCTTTACTTGGAGTTTTGCTTTCGCCTGTATTGTAAACTTTGGGCTTTTAGCAGGATCTACTCACTTGAGCCCCCTGGAGTTGGCCCTGGAAAAACAAGCAAGCCATGAAAAAATAATCAAAATTCGCATTCACATACAGGAAGGAAAATGGGAACAGGTCTGCACCGACATAAAAACAGACCTCAGCAAAGATAAAATATCGTTCCACCAACTTGAAGAACTCGCTAAAGCTTTTCCCGCTTCCCCCTTTGCAACAGCAATCCAAGCAACAAAAAACATTCTAGCTATCAAACAAAAAACAGCTCTTTCTGTACGCACTGTTCTTCCCATTGCTCTTTTTGCTGAAACATACCTTCAAGATGAAGTCATGAAAGGGAAAGTTTATTTCCCTGAGTCGCTCTTTGGAAGAGCATGCGAGTATGATCCTGAAACACAACGCCTTTTGATCCATCTTCCAGGGGTCAAACAGCTCGGCGAGGGAATGAACAAAATTGTGTTCAGAGCACTTCTTTATGATAGAACAAATCCACGCGTTGTAGCTCATGCGATAACCAAACACAATGTGAAAAATGAAATGGAAGCAATGAGAGCACTCCGTGGCGTGCCTGGGGTCATTCAAGCTGAAGCTCTGCTTTTGCATAAAGAGCACAAGAGCCAAACCGTATCAGGCATTGTAACCCCTATTTACAACCAAGGGTCCCTTTATTCAGTACTGCAAAATTCCGGATCCTCACTCTCTTTTACGGAACGTCTCAGCATTGCAAAGAACCTTATAACTGGGCTTGCAAGCATGCATGAACATGGATATGTGCATAGAGACCTGGGCGTAAAAAACCACTTCATCAATTTCGAGCAAAAAGGCCACAAACGTAAGATCACAGCTGTGATTGCTGACTTAGGCAGAACTCTCCATATATCCAAAGCTAAACACACTTCTGTCCAAGGAAACACCTTTTACTTCTCTCCTGAAGGGTTTTACCCCGAGAAATTGAAAGGAAAAGACTATTTAGCAAGCGATGTGTTTGCCTTAGGCTGTGTGTTCTGGCAGCTCTATTTTAATAAGCTTCCTGCATGGAGCGCTCCTCGGTTTGTCAGGCGTGAGGGCTGGCCAATGAGCAAACGCTATCATGCACATCTATCCCTCTTGAAAAAAACACGCAAGCCCTACGTCGACTATCTGCGAGAGAAAAAGTCGCACAAAACTTCCATGAACGTGCATGACAAGTTTCTAGCCATTATTCTTAAAATGACACGGCCAGATCCAAAAGCACGTGGAACTGCTGCTTCGCTGAAAGAGGAACTCATGAAGGTTTCCGGGTAACTTTAGGGGTCCGTTCAGAAATAACTTGGACAGTTCTCGAGGGAAAAATGGCCCCTGATGCCCCTTAAGGGATAGTACGTCAGGCCTAGCTGATTAATAAAAAAAAACTTTTTTTGAAAACTTAAGTGGAGGATATTCTTCAATATGATAGCACTATCAGTAACCTATACAGGCGCAAATACCGAGCAACTGACCGTCTTATTACAGTCAAGCGTGACCAGTTTACAAGATATAGTGAAAGGTATTTCGCAGGGTAGTTATGATGGCTTTGAGGAAGCTCGTGAAAAGATTCTAGCACTCAGCGAGTTTGCGAAGAAAAATTTTGATCAAAATCTCGTGTCGTCATGGAATTTGGAAAAGGATGTAGATACATTGACAACGACAGAGCAGAATTTAGGGATTGTGGCTTCAAGGTTCGGCAAGGACTCTACTACTATCCCTGAGAACCAAATAACGGACATCATATTACGTCTTTCTAAGTTACAGCACCATTTCATGGCAGATAAAAAAATGTCAAAAACCAAACATATTCCTCTACGCGGAAGATGTTGCACTCTACTGTAAAACCTTTAATGATGGACATAGTAGCGCGACAAAGGAGTGATACAATATCAACTCCCTATCTTTCTTTGTCCCTTGCCTACAGCTTGTGCTGCTTTACAAGATAGTCCCAGTAATGGCGCATCTTTGGAGAAACGAACTTTTTCACGTGCTGTAGAGGGATTTTGCGCTTATCGTACTCGGTATCTATAAAGGCAAATTTCCCCCGCTTAGAATAGGGTAAATTTCCTGAAAGAAATGCAGATCCATATCCTCGTCCAAGTATTTTATACAACTCTTGAAGTATGCAACCATTGATATGGTTCTTCCACACATGTTTAGAGTCCTCCCGGTTATAAATATTCATATTTCTGACTAGCAGTACTACCGGTATAGATTCTTTCTTCTTTAGGTTTGGAGGCAGAGGATACAACCATTTATCAGCTACAATGAAGTGGTGGATGTGATGTCGAGCAATGATTGATTTAATTTTCTGGGCTACAATGCAGCGTATGGTAAGCCTCTTCCAAGCAGAAGAAACCAAATTCTTTTCACAATTAGGAAACAGCTTTATCAGATACCCGGGTAGCTTTGGATGTGCTATCACACGAATCTTACTTCGATGCTGGGAAAAAAGAATCTTAAACCCCGCTTTGCGCAAGGTTCTCTCACTATTGACAACGTTAGGATTGGCAAAAAGGCGATCCAGCACAGGTTTCATTTTATGGCAGAGCGGCAAAAGCCATGGAGCCATAGCGTTCTGCATGCTTCCGGAAAGGCATGGATTATTCGTAAAATTAGGATAGAAGGTCTTTAAAATCTGTTGAGGCTTCTGCGAATCAAGAAAGAAATCGCACTCTTTTTCACTGATGAGATCATGACCAAAACATACCCACGGTCCAGTTAGCAAAAAAAATACCACTGCTCTTCGTAACATACACCCCCCTCGCATAATCCAACCTTAAGCATTCTATATAATATGGTGTTTTTTTTCGGAAAGAAAAACTAAGGTACAAAGGATAATAAGTGATGATTCGAGAGCTGAGGAGGGGGTTTTTCGAGTTTTGCGAAAGCCTCACAAAATAAGCATTGCGTCACCATAGGAAAAAAGGCGGAAGTGAAGTTCTTTGGCCTTGGCGTAGGCTTCTATCATAAGATCATATCCCATAAATGTCGCAACAAGCATAAGAAGGGAAGATTCGGGAGTATGAAAATTGGTAAAGAGCGACGTTATAAAACGGAACTGGTACCCAGGATAGATAAAAAGATTTGTTGAGCCTTGTCCTGGGGAAAGCAACCCTTGTGTACTCGCTACTGTTTCAATCACACGGCAGCTTGTGGTGCCCACTGCTATGCGCCTAGATGATAAGGGAAGATGGTTTAAGCTTTCGGCAGTTTCAGGTGAAACATCATACCACTCATAGTGCATGGAGTGCTCCCTTATATCTTGCGTCCTAATTGGGAGAAACGTTCCTGTACCTACGTGAAGAGTCACAAAATGAGATGAAACTCTTTTTTTTGCCAACCGCTCAAAAAGAGAGTCTGTAAAATGAAGGCCTGCTGTGGGAGCGGCTACAGATCCAAGATTTTTACCATACACAGTTTGATACCGCTCCTCATCAACAACTGGGTCAACACGCCTCTTTATGTAAGGAGGAAGCGGAATGGTGCCGATTTTTTTTAGATCATCAAATGAAAGCTCTTCTGAAAATCGAATGATTCGCTCTCCCCCTTCAAGCGCGCCAAGAATAGTTCCTTCTATACCATGAGCAAACCTGATCTTGAGCCCTGTTTTAAGTATCCGGGCAGGTTTTGCAAGAATAGCCCACTCATCGGCTGATATTCTTTTCGTGAGCATGAATTTCATCTGCCTGCCATGTTCCATCTGCCCTGAGAGAGAGGCGTGGAGAACTTTTGTATCATTAAAAATCAGTGCGTCATCAACGGAAAGAATATCCGGCAAGTCATATACATGGGCCGCCTCTATAGTTCCTTTTGATCTGTCTACTATCATGAGCCGTGCATAATCACGCGGGGTAACCGGATATGTAGCGATGAGTTCATCAGGAACATCAAAACGGTAGGAATCTAGTGCAAACAAGTTTTTCATGAAAAACATGCTCCACAGCAAATCAAGCTGTGGAGCACTTATAGATGGGGTTAGTCTTGTCGTTCGTTTTTATCTACGTTGCGATTTATACAAATCGTAAGCATGGAATCTGGGAAGAATTTATGCAGTATCATTCTTGCATCCTTGCCCTCTTTTGCCATTGTTTCTACAGACGCTGGCGGCAATTTTTCCCGAAGAACGTCTATTGCCTTGCGGGTTAACGGAACTTGAATACCATCTGTCATGACAATTTTTCTTGTTGCCTTCATGGCATCTACAAATGCTGCATCTACACGGGCAACAGTTCTTCCTTGATAAGCGCAGTCTTCAGCTTTTACATCCCAGTAGGGATTTGTAGTAGTCTCCATCTGGTTGTAGATAAGCGATCTCAAGGCAATCGCATACGTAGCTATAGCTTCTTTTTGGTAGGCATCCCGCGGTAAAAAGTTTGCGCATAAAAGCGCAGATGTCATTTCATCAAGAGAGAGCCAATTGACTGCAGATAATCGGTTTTCTATTTGGTAAAACGCAACCACGCCAAAATAGGTAGTTCCATTTACAGTGACACCTACATCTGCCTCATCAGGCACGATAACTATTTGATACACGCCCGGGAAATCTTGGCCCCACTTGATCCCTTCAGTAGTTGTGATCATAGGATAAGACGAGGGCGTAAAAGAAGCCTCAAGTTTTTTCCCTGTATATGGGTCGTAGATATTGTGCGGGCCTCTTACCTCCACAGGAATTGACTTTTGCTCCATGGTAAGAAGTACTTTGCAAATAGGCTCTTCAGGCATATGGAGAACTCTCCTCAAGCCCTCGCTATACACCGGAGACGTAGAAGCTGCTAAAGGAAAAGTGATCATAGGTGCTGCGAAGAGCACAAATAACGACAAACATCGCATTAAATTTCTCATGGACTTTTTTAGACCTCGTTTAACATTTTGCTCAATCAGGTGATATTGTACCTCGGGAAGATTTGTTTGGTCAAACAAGTCTTCACATGCTCTTCACCAAGGGGTGTAATTTCCCTTCCTTTTGGAGTTTTCTTAATAAACCCACAGGAGATAAGAAAAGGCTCATGCACTTCTTCAAGCGTATCCGGCTCTTCGGATACAGACATAGCAAGGGTCTGAAGACCCACAGGCCCTCCGCTAAATCGGTGATGGATCGCATGTAAAATTCGAAAATCCATCTCATCAAGCCCTACTTCATCAATAAGAAGCATCTGAAGGGCTTCTTTTACATGTTCAACGGATACTTTACCATCTGTTTTTATCGCAACATAGTCTCTCACCCACTTCAAAAGCCTATTTGCAATACGCGGTGTGCCTCTGCTTCTTTTGGCAATTTCTTCAATACTCATCTTGTCAATGGAAAACCCAAGAAGCTCGCCAGACCGCTGAAGTATTTTTGAGAGTGCAGTAACGTCATAAAAATCAAGCCGTGCAGAAAAGAAAAATCTGGATCTAAAAGGCGATGAAAGAAGCCCAGGCCGAGTTGTTGCACCAACGAGCGTAAAGCGCGCAAGAGGAATCCGCGTACTTTTAGGAATATCCAGAACAAAATCTTCCATGGCAGAATACAAATATTCTTCCACAGTATGGTTCATGCGATGGATTTCATCAATAAACAAAATCTCGCCTTCTTTCATCTTTGAAAGCTCAACTGCAAGGTCAGCCGGACGCTCAATTGCAGGGCCTGATGTCACCACAAGCCGCGTCCCCATAGCCTCTGAAAGTATGTAGGAAAGCGTTGTCTTTCCTAATCCAGGGGGGCCAGAAAACAAACAATGCCCCAAAACATCTCCACGAAGCTTTGCTGCTTGAATCATCACTTCAACTTGCTCGCAGATCGTTTCTTGCCCCACAAACTCTTTCAATGATTTTGGACGCAGGGAATGATCAAAAGGCTCGTCTGGTATGGTGTAGAGGGACTCAATAAAACGTTCTGTCATAAATAACCGATGCACTATTTCTGTACAACGGTCAGGATACTTGCCTGGCTTTCACCTTGCAAGAACTAAAACACCCTGCGAGTCAAGGATAATAGGAAAATTAAGTAGAAAAAAAATGGGCGAAACTGGTATAGAAAAGTCAGTCTAACCCAAAACAAGAGCAGCGATGACAACAAAAATTTTTCCCTTTATTTTTTCGTTAGTCTTTTTTTCTTCTTGTCTGTTTGGTCGAGCGGTGCCCGGAGACCTGACTTTTACCTTTACACCTCAGTCCCCAGGTGCATATTCCACTGGCACATGGCAGGCGGTGGTTTTTTGCCCTGATGGCCACACCATTTCTACAGGCCAGATAGATTGCACCAGTCTTGATGTAATTCCTTTAATCGTTTCAGATTCCCCTCAAGGATATACAGTAATTGGTACATACTTCATCGAGTTGCAAAGCAATGTCGCTCAGGCCGACCAACCCTTTCTTTCATCGATTATTATTGATTGTGACAGCACTCTTGTAACCATAGACACAATAACTTTCAAGAACATGCCTGTCCTGGGATATGGAGAAAATACCCAGATAACATATACAGCTCAAACGAATTAAGGGAGTGGAAAAGTTATTTCTGTACGCCCCTTAATTGAGCAAGGTGTCGAAAAACATTCTTGCATCCAACAACGAAAAATTTTCGTTGCTTAAAACCCAGAAATTGGGCAAAAAGTTTGCTTGTTGAAAACCTACAAATGGGGCTTGTTTATGAATAACTTTCGTTTGCTCATGTTCGTTTGTTCTCTTACGGCGGCAAGTTTGCTTGCTGATTCGCCCTCTCAAATGACGCCATTCTCTACAGACCAGATTGGAATAATTACTAAAAATGATTGTCATCGAGGGCCTCGAGGACATCGCGGACCCAAAGGCCATAGAGGCCACCGAGGAGCAACCGGACCAATGCCCGTTATTCCCCCAACGCCTATGATTAGCTTAACTTTTCATAGTGGCGCTACAGGTCCAGGAGTTGATATTTCTCCAAAGAACGGATCCCTACCTATTCTCCCTTGTGGAACGCCCGATATCACGCCGACGCCCTTTCTGGAATACATTGATCCAGATCCATCTGATCCAACAGCTGATAGATACATCCGTGTATTGCCGGGTGGCGCAGGTGTATATCTTATTGCACTTTCTGTATTTGCGAAAACTTCCTCCTATATGGCTCAGGACCCGGTTATTCTTAAGCTTCAACCGCAAGTTAATTTTGGATCCGGCTGGATAACTGCCATTCCATACAATAACTTTCAAACTACTTTCACGGGTGCTTCTTCACAATCTCAAGCATTTTACTCCTCTGCCGGCGCTTCGACGGGTTTGTTATATTTGCCTGACAATGCCAAAATTCGTGCTGCAGTTCTGGCAGCAACAGATTTGCTTTCTGTAGGAATCCCTTCGCTCGATCCAACTCTCCCCCCTAGTAGGGATGTAGCTGTGCTTTTGATGCAAGTTGGGTAGCCTCCTAAATTTCGTGCCGATGAGCCGGATTTGTACATGCTCAGAGAGAAATCTATGCAGTAGCGTTGCGACAAGGATAGTAAGTTAAACGATTCTTGTCTGGCT
>PMZB01000165.1 GCA_003170575.1 Chlamydiia bacterium
GTTGAGTAATGAGAGAATCTTTCTGGGATTTTTTTGACTCATGGGAGGAGGCGGAAAAAGCATGGGATGAGCGAGCGAAAGCTGCTGCCTTACAATCTCCCTTGGATATTCCTACGGTCAATCCAGTTATTCCTCAGATAACTGCTGATACTGCACGATTTTTACGTCTTAAGGCACTTTCCTGGGTGGTTCGACACGATAGGCGGGGAGTGCTGCGTCGCTTTTTTTTGCGCCATCCTTTTAGATGCCTTTCACAATATATCCAGTCATTGTTAAGCGGCACGTCCTTTGTGAGGCAAGGAGACTTTTTTTACTATGGTGTAAAGGGCTTCTCCCATATGCAAGAGCTTCTCAAACAGGATGACACAATCCTGCTTGTTGGGTTTTCTTACTGTGAAAAGCCCAAAGAGTGTCCAGCGGTGCGATTTTCAAATAAATGTATCGCAGATGAGGAGCTAAGGGTGTGCCAGCAGTGCTTTATAGGGAAGGTGCGCCACGCTCTGCCGCACGCACGCACTATTTTCACAATTGTTCCTACAATTAATGCGATTGGCGAAGAAGTTGTTCAGGCAATAACTGCAAACCCAAATAAGAAACTCCTTTTCCTGATTGCCTCTTGTGAGATGGCTCTTACCATGTTTGGAGATTTAGGGGTTATGTCAGGAATCAAGGGAATTGGCGTAAAGCTAGGGGGAAGAATTTGTAACACTATGCATGCCTTTTCCCTTTCAGAACAAGGCGTCAAGCCAGGGGTCACATGGCTTTCAGAACCTACTCAAAGAAAGGTTCTCGATCTTTTGCGATTTTGGAGAGATACTTTACGCCTTTTCTAACTCAGAAAGCAAAGAATCAGTTTCTTGAATATCAGCAAGGAACCGGTCAATCAGCCGCAGAATAGTCTTTGATTTATTATGTACCCCTGAAGTGCGAAAAGCTAGTTCAGCTTTAAGTTCATCATCACGATGTGTTGCAACATACACAATTGTGGAAGATGGCTCTGCGCCTACTTGAGGAACAATCCACAAGGCAAATCGTTCGTTGAAAAGCGTGATCCTTCCTTCTGATTCTACTGCTTGAAGCAGGTGTGAGGCCTGAACTTCATCTGGTGAAGGTTCATCGGTAAGAAGGTGAAGCGCATGCAGGGTTTTTATGTTTATATCTAAAATACCGTCAGGAAGAAGGTCTTGGGTGTTTTGTGAAAGCGTTTCAAAATAAGCATCTAATTGATCAATGGTTACCACGTTGATCTCCTCAAAAGTTTTTACACAATGTTTTTTCAAATATTTCCTTCTTCTTACCTGATCGCAGATTTTTTTTGAAAGAGAAATTGTAAAAAATTTTATCGGATACCTGCCTGGCGAAACTTTACAATATGGTTACGGATCTGGTATTTTGACAACAGACGCTTGACTTCTCTTCCCGCTCCCTTGTAGACTCCTCTTTCTTTTATTTTCAGCGGTATCAATTATGCGACAGCTCGTTCTCCTAGCTTTCTCGGCGCTTTTTTGCCTCTCTTCCTATCTTGGTGCGGAAGATGGAACATGTTTTGTTGTTCTTAATGGGAAGACTGGCAGGATTCTTTCACAGCAGGGCGCTCATCGAAAGCTCTACCCTGCAAGCACTACAAAGATTGCGCTGTTGGCGTACGTGTTGAGCTCAAATACGGTTGATTTGGATCAAAAGTTGGTTGTTCCCGCAGAGGCTGTGAAATCTCTCTCGGAAAAAGAGAAGGCAAAGGACAATTTTTCGAAGTACCCTTCCTATATTCTTGAATCTGTGAGCACAATTGCTGGATTCCAAGCTGGAGAGGTAATTACGTTGCGCGATGCTCTTTACGGTATGATGCTTCCTTCTGGCAACGATGCAGCAAACACCTTAGCGTACTATTGGGGAAACGGTTCCATTCCCGCGTGTGTGGATAAATTGAATGCTTTTGTTGCTTCACTTGGTTGCCAAGACACCCATTTTATGAACCCTCATGGTCTACCCCATCCACAGCACTATTCAACCGCGTATGACCTTGCCATCATGGCTTCCTACGCCATGCAAAACCCTGACTTTAAAAAAATTGTGGGAACTGCCTCCTATGTCAAGGAAAAGACGAATAAACAACCGGCAGTTACCTGGGGCAATATAAATAAACTGATTCTGCCTGGGCCTTTTTTTTGTGAACTGGCCAACGGCATAAAAACAGGTCATCATGCCAAAGCTCAACACTGTTTGGTGGCCTCTGGTGAAATCCCAGATAGGTCTATTATTGTTGTGTTACTGCACTGTCCGGATAGGAAACAGATGTTCCTTGTGGCAAGGAAATTACTGACACGCTATTTAGAGGAGCCCAAGAAAGAAAAGCTGATTGTTCCTGCTGGCAAAATCGAACTGGAGCGCGAGCTAGAAGGCCACTCAACACCTCTTTCCTTAAAAACTCAAACACCCTTTTCTATTTCCTATTTTCCCTCTGAAGAGCCAGCTATACGTGTGGTTGCTGCCTGGTATGAACTTCGCTTCCCTATCAAGGAAGGGCAAGAGGTAGGGGCGCTTAAAGTATTTGCAGATGAAAAAGAGGTAGCTTCAACCCCTCTCTATTCAGCCGAGCATCGTTCTGCCACATGGAGACAGCGCTTTCTAGAGACACAAAGTTTCATGCAATCTCACAAAACAATAGTTTTCTTTGCTGCGATTTGTGTGATAGGGCTTGCCTTTTTTGTTTTCAAGCGACGCAGGTAAGGCATCCTACGCAGTAATGGCGGATTCTTCGCGAATGGTCTGGGGGTTGAGTTCTCGTTCCTTGGCCAAAGTTTCTTTGAGCATTTTTTTGTGGTGAGTGATGCCTTGAACAAGCGACTTCCCTTTATTACCCTGTACATCAGGATCTTTAGGAAGTTGGGCAATCGCAGTTCTTATCTGTTCAGCTCGGTCGTTTTCGCACGCTCTTGCAGGAAGTCGGAGTATCCCTTTTAAAAAGCCAGGGTGGGACATAAGACGTATAGTCCGTTTCTTTCCATCATCATCCAGAAACTCAGCACCGCGCCAGGCTCCTAAGACAACTACGCATAACAAAATGCGGAACCAGTTTCCAAGCTGGAAGCAAAAATTGAACGGGGGCGGTGCGATGATTTCGGTGAATTTAGTATCAAAAAAGCCAGTCGACCAGTACGGATCCCATACTTCTTTAATAACTTCATCAACCCATTTTGTACAATTTTCGCCCTGCAATTCAAAGTGTTCTTTCCCTTCTGCGCATCGTAACAAGTCTTTTCGAATTTTTTCCATGAGTCGAGAAAACCTTTCTGGATTCAGAGGAGGGAACACGAAAGTGCGAGTTTGTCGGTAGGTATAATCTGCATTCGGGTCATTGATCACTATCTTAGCAGGTTGTGGTACGGTTAGATGGTTTAATGTTTCTAAAATCCCGCTAGGAAATGAGGTTGAAAATTTTCCTGCTGTCCAACGATCAAATCCACCATCTGGTGTAGGAAATAGGATGTCGAAGCAGGAGTGTGTATCTTTGGGATGAAAATCTGGATTTTTGCGATTAAATCGAGCGATCATAATAGGTTTGCCTACTGAGCAATCAAAACCAGCATCTCCGAACTTATAGTCTTCATAAGCTTGTTCCCAGGTCAAGTGTTGGATTTGGGGAACATCTTTCCACCAGTCCTTCTTCTTGAGATCTATGTTGGTACATGCAGCATCAAATTCCGTAACTCCGGTTTTCTGAATATATTCATATGGAATGAATCCTCGGTCCAATCCCTTTTTAAAAGTGTCTTCAAATAATTTCTTGACACTCATCTGCACCCTTTCCCCAATCCGGACTGTTTTTGAGGGATCTGTGATAGATTGGTGTTTTCCGTCGATAAGAAGAGTGACGTCCTTGGTTATCTTTCCTGTTTTATTATCTACAAATTCCTTAATTTTGATCCCATCATTCTGCATACGAGCGATACGGGTATCTAGATAACATCGATGGAGCTCTTTTTGGATTTGGGGCATTTGGATAAAAATATCCACTGGCTCAGTTGAGTTTTTTGCTGAGTTTCGCAACACCGCGTGAAAGAACAGGTCCAAGAGAAGTGGATTAAACTTTGCTGCTTCGATGAATTTAGGATAGTGGCAGCATCTCCGCAGTTTTTCAAGTGTTCCCTTCCGATTTTGGCCTTGTAAAAACTTTTCCTCTTTAGGGAAGGATCGGTCTTGCCACTCTGCAACTTGCTTTTTTAGCCACTCAAAATCTTCAGTATTGTCGGCAGTTTTGTTGATAAATTCTTGTGTCTGCCCAAGATAGAATGATGAAATCTGTGCCTGCTGAAGTTCAGCGAAGGCAGAAAGCGCCTCAAAATTACCTTTCTCGAATGCAGCTTTGTCAGAGTAGATAAGTTCAGCTTCATTGAGGCAACCAGGGCGTTTATCAACCTGGTCTTGTTTAAGACGCACATGATCTTCTTTTGCTTGTTGCAGATTTTCCTTGTCTTGGTCAATCAGTGATTTCATGGCATTTTTCACTGTTTCCACCAGACGATCGATTTGCGCGGGGGGCAGATCTGTGCGCTGAGCATAGCCTTGAAAGTCTTCTCCATTTACTATGTTTGGCTTTGAAAGGTATTTGGCAAGCTGTTGAGCTGTAAGAACAGGTTCGCTTTTCCCTATAATTTTTCTGAAAAGCGCTGCAATCTTGCTATTTTTGTGCCAAAAGCCCTTTTCTCCAATGAAAATTGATTCTTTATTTTCTATAGCCTTGGTAAGGCCTTCGAAAGGCTCTTCTTTTTCTATTGGTTCGTTCTTTTCTGCTTTTGCTGTTTTGTTGTTGGGTGCCTCAGTAGATGGGTAGGGAATTGAAGGAAATTGGCTATTAACCGCTGCTACTGACATAAAAACTCCACGAGCTAATTTTTTTATTGCACTGTAGCAAATTCCTGTGCATTTTGCAACCAGGTGGCGATTTTTGCGGATAAATCTCTGTACAGAGGTATGTAGGTAACGTCGCGCGCTGTTTCTACATCAGTCAGTTGGCCAAGCGAAAAGTCATTTGTGTCGTTATTTATCGTGTTTTGCTGATGATCAAAATCGATAGCCCCTAAAATATAGGCAGGGCCAAGAACGATCTTATTGGAAAAAGTGTCTTTTAACGTAACCTCCGCTAGAGCAAGGGCTCGGCTTTCGTTAAGGATAATCTCCTTTTTATCTTTGGCTAGATCAATAGGGTCATATCGATATCCTAGTTTCTGTTCTTTTGAGTCGAGCATCTTTATGACAAGTAGGTACTGTCCAGAGTCGTCGACCGTTAGACCCGGCTGTTTACTCACTTCAGAAATGACTCTGCGCGTAAATTCCCCGGTTGAGTCTCCGATTGCATAAGGGATGTGGATGGTTTTGGGGTGGTTCATTGAATCAGACAGATGCCAGCTGGCACAGCTTGAAAGCAAAAAAGAGGTGAGTACAACGATTAATCGGTTCATCTTTAGTTACCCATGTAATTTGAGTTCTTTCAACTGAGGGGAAAGGACCTCTAACCGCTCTTTGCACGCGGCAGCCACAGAAGATGAAGGGTATTTTGTGAGAGACATGTGATAGTAAAGAGCGGAAGCTTTTTGTTCAGACATGCGTTCATACAGCTGTCCTGTTTCGAAGAGAGCTTTAGCGTAGATTTCCTGCATTTGTTTAAGCTTTTCTTCGACATAAGATATCTCTGGAGCCTGTGGGAAGTGGTTTTTGCATTCTCGAACATTTATTTCAGCTAATGCAATTGCGTCAACGTTTTGCGGTTCAACCTGTATTGCCTCGACATAGCTTTCTGCGATGCCTTTAAACGCTTGAAGAGCATGATGTGATCGGGGAAATCGCCGAATTGCTGATTGATAGGTGTCGATTGCATTTGAAAACTGTTCCATATCTCGGAGCAGTTCGGCCTTGCCAAGAATAGCGACAGCAGCAAGTTCATGATTAGGAAGGGCAGTGGCTACTTCATCAAAGATCTCAAGAGCTTCTTCCTTTCCTGATGCCCATCTGGGCATGGACTCCCAACCAAACATATGTGTTCTTTGGCCTGCGGCAAATTTCTGTGCGATAGACAACTTGTATCGATGTACATCTTCAAGGTGGGTGGGTGTATTTGCTTTTTTGAGATAGGTAGAAAAGGCCTCATTTGCAATATCGAGCTCCCCCCTTTCATAGAGTGCAACTCCAAGAAAGTATTGTGCATCAAGAGCTAGAGATGAATCGGCAAAATTGATCAGAATGATGCGAAATTGCGTTGTTGCAGTGTCCCAATCCTGGCTTTTTAAGGCGTCCAATCCTTTTTGGAAATGCATTTCTAGAGGCAGTTTTGCCACTTCCTTCACGTTAATGAAGTGCCCATTTTTAAAAAGATAATCCGCCGGAAGAGGGCTTACAGCACACAGGGCAAGAAGAAAAAAAATTATTTTCACAGTATACTACCTATGCTAGGGTGTCTGCAAAAAGGATACTGAACAAAAAGAAAATTATGCAAGAAGGATTCCTGTATGATCCCTAAATTGGAGCAACACACTTCTTGAATTTAGCCTTTCTTTTCTTGACATACAATAGATGCTACTGTAAACCATCATGCCAGCAGTAAAAAGATTTGAGCTTTGAATAGGTATAATGTTGCACATTTAATCGCTCTCATTTTGGAGATACTATGAGGTGGTTTTTCTGCTTTTTGCTCTTTTATTTTGTCCCTTTATCTGCCAAGTCTGTTGAAAAGCCGTCTCAAAAGACATGTGACTGCAGGACTTGGCGTAATTTCACTCTCCAATATTCCTGGAATCATCTTTTACCAACAGAGTGGTGTGTTTCAGGAAATGGCTCGCCTACTAATGAAAGAGATGCGCTCATGCATCAAGTTCTGGATATAGAAATATGCGGTCGTCTGAAAGGAAATTATGCTCGGTATGAAAAGTGGC
>PMZB01000025.1 GCA_003170575.1 Chlamydiia bacterium
TTGATAAAGAGGTGTTGGATAGGAAATTACGCCGCGTTGTGCCATAAAAAATAAGAGAGGAGAGATTTTATCCTCTCCCCTCAAAGATGCATCTTATAAGAAATTTCTACAATCTAATTAAAGAAGCAAATCATCTAAATAAGCTCTCCAATAGACGACATCTCCAGTTGTTCCGCCAATGCCAGGTCCAATGATAAATCCTTGGAATGTGGCATTAATGAAAGCACCTTGGATAGCAGGTCCATTAATAGTATTTGCTCCAACTGTAGTAGAAGAAACAAAACCATTAAAGACTTTTGGCGGTGGATACAATTGCGATCCTGCCGAAATTGGCAAGCCACCTGTATTCACATCACCAACAGCAACAACCTGTGGATATTTCAAACCTGGATAGCTTAAGAATGGAACCACTACACTAAATGGTGTAAAGGTTGTCGAATCGATATTAACAACAAAAGTTGTGCTGTTAGTTACCGAAATGACATATCCATAAATAGGTGATCCAGGGATGATCACATCTGGCAACGAATTCAACTCAATTGTTCCCCAAACTGGTGGAGTAATTCCAGGAATCTTTGGAATCCTGAAAGCCACTTCCGAACCTACTACTAGGTTATGAGGAGCAGTTGTTTGAATTGTTGTTGTAGCACCTCTAGTAATTGCCGCAATGTACGAGACATTTGGCGCATACAAAACAGGGTATAGAATCTGTTTATAAGATCCAATATTACCTGTAGAGGAAGCTGTGTTAAACACGCTATAAACCGCATTAGATGTATCCCAGAAAATAGAGAATGTTGTCGAACTAAGAACAGTTACCATAAAAGGAATGCCTGCAATTTGCTGCATACCTGTTGTAGATGTCTGAGCTAGATTCGAGAAAACAATCCAATTTCCTGTTGTCAAATTATGCGCTGTAGCTGTTGTGATAATCGTCGCTGGTCCCGATCCTCCTGCGCCTGATTTGGCGATAGAGAAATCAGCACTTGCAACAGAACCATGGGAATAAATAGGTCCATATTGAAGTGATAAACCCGCTTGGATAGTTGTGAATCCTGATCCACTAACTAAAATACCAGTAGATGTTCCACCAACTGGAGCAATAAACTGATCACCTGCCGCTAATGTATTAATAAAAGCAGCTCCTTGACCCATGTCTGCTTCCCACCAAGCTCTCCCAACACCACCAGTAGCAACGGCACTACTGCGGTTAGAGATCTCAATGAAAGTAGGACGATAGGGCAAAATCACTAAAGTCTGTCCTGCTGCTGAAGCAGGAGCACCGCTAAGTATAACTTGTCCACTTGCTAATCTTGAATATTCAGCCATATTATGGTCCTCCGATTGCGCTTAGTCTAGTACAAAGCAAATTACGGATAGCTGTATCCTGGGTGATCGCTTGTGCTTGCGCAAATTTAACTGCCAAAGTGCAGTTCTGTTGCAACATGCCAGAAAACTCAGGTCCACGATACAAGAGGTTCATAGAGAAACCATCTTGGTTAATGTGTGTTAGTGCCTGTTTGCCCAAAACGGTATTGTAATACACATCTTGACCATTTGCAGACACACCACGCGCTACAGGAGCTTCTGAGCTTGTTAGGATACGTATGTTATATACAGATCCCCACTCAGAAGGCAATGCAGAGGCATTAGTCGGATAATTCCAGTTGTTAAGCACACCTTGGCCTACCAACGCGTCGAAATCCGATTGCAGCTCAGTAGATGCTAGCATGAAATATGCTGATCTAATTGGGCCTGTACCAAATCTATCCATTCCCTCGATACCTGACATAAACTTATAGGCATTATTAGTGTCTAAAGTTGTTGCCACTAAAGAGAAATCGGAGACGCCCAAATTTGTTGGGTTATCACCGTTACTTCCGCCACCTGCGTTGATGTCGGATGCTGCGGAGACTATGTAGTCTCTTAAAATAAGATCTTCCAAGCTGTTACTTTTGTGACCATTTTTTTAATAAAATGGCGGGGACTTTCTACTTATCCCTCTCTATGTTTCCATAGAGTTCAGAGCACCGCATCCAGTACAACAGGTTTCTAGTGTTAAAATCGATTCTGGATTTAAACAAAACCTGCATCTCTGGTCTTCTCGCTTGCTACGTTCAGGCTGAATCGAAAAATAAGCATGTTTGCTAGAAGAGCTTCTCATCCCGTTTGACCATTCTAAAGTCACGAAATCTTCGTCTTCTTCAACAATTTTATAATCCATATCTTGCCCCTTGTTGTCTTCTGCTTATGCAGCAGTTAAGAGTTCCAAGTCAATCAGAGAAGATTTATACAGGCCAAATAATCTAGCCTGTCTCATGGCCACTGCAAGTCTTTCTGATACCCAAGCCAAGACACCTTCTTGATCTTGCAGAATGACCTGCTCGTTGATTCAATTAGCCATTAAGCTGCTGCACAATCATTAATGCAGCCTGTACCAAAAAATGCCATCTGCGCATCAATAATATCGCGTTGTGGCACCTGTGCAGGGGGATCTATCCCAGAGTTTCCAAGTTGGACAGTAGGAGGTTGTAATGCTCGCGGTCTCATAAAACGGCAAGTAGTACCTCCATTAGCGGGCATGGACACCTTGTCGCAAACCGTAATGTAGTTCATTGTGGGGGTAGGAACGTAAAGCATTGCAGGAGCTAAGCTCTGCAAGATCATCGGACCTAAATTCCCAGTATTTGTTATCTGACCTGACATAATATCCTTTGGATATATGTTTGTGTGATATGTGCTCGGAGGACGAAGTCCTATTACGTCCGTTTGCTTACATATCTTTGATGAGGGTGCGAATTCCTCTTACGCGAATTTGAAATGATAGCTAGTCATTTCTGGTGTGCAAGTAACGCTATGCGTGCGAAGTTTCCAACATATAAAATAAAGATTGAATTTGTCAATTACTCTTTTTCTTCTTTCTGCAATAAGAACAAACATGACCTTGATATGACTTTTCCTTTCTCAATTTATTACA
Source organism: Chlamydiia bacterium (assembly GCA_003170575.1). Taxonomy (GTDB): domain Bacteria; phylum Chlamydiota; class Chlamydiia; order Chlamydiales; family FEN-1388; genus FEN-1388. The sequence goes on from PMZB01000025.1 coordinate 2,978, forward strand.
TTCAGTACATCTGTACATACATATTTGTCTATTGCAGTTAGGAGGCCAATCATTATCTATGCCTGTTAAATCGACCTTACCAAATAACGCATCAATTTGCTGTTGCGTCATCATCCAAGTCTAAGACGATTCTTAAGCTCTTGCATTTTGTCATAGGCGCTCTTTTGTCCTGTAGCTGAGAAATCCCCTGCTGATTGATAAGCGGCTGACCCAACGCCTGATGGTTGGTAATAGGGACCTTTCCTATTGGCATCGACTTTGTCTTGAATGGTAGATTGCTTGACTTCTGGCTTATGAAGATTTAGGGCCTTTATGTTATTGTAGACGAGTTTTTTCCTTTCAAAGCCCTCTGGCATTGCTAAGATGCTATCTGCAAGATCTGGGTCTTTCTGCGCAAGTTTCTCGGCATGTTGCAAAACATCATAGAAATCACCATTGGATTTCAACCAGGTTTGTTTTCTTTCTTCTTCGATAGCCGTTTTAACAGCTCGCTGAATGTCACTTTGAGTTTCCTGGCGATTTTTCTCACCAAAGCGAGCAAGCTTTTTATCCAATTTTTTATGCGCAACATAGGGCTCATCCTCATCATCTTCTTCTTCAATTTCTTTACGCGTAGAAAGCCTTTGAACTTCTGATTCGGCTTTCTCGCGTCCTTGTCTTTCAATAGCTAGCTGTCTTTCGTATTTATCGGCAATAGCTTTTTCTTGTAGACGGAAATTGATTTCTTTGTCTGATGGTTTATTATCAGCAGTTTGAATATTTTGTTGACTTTGTGGAGTTTGAGCTGACATTCTATATCCTTTACCCGTAACGCTGGGATGCGATTTGGATTAAAGATTATTAAACTGGAATTTTGTTTATAAGGCAAGAAATGGACTCAGAAGACT
>PMZB01000214.1 GCA_003170575.1 Chlamydiia bacterium
ACTTACACACCTGGGTTTAGAACCAAGCCAATGGTTAATGGGGAATCTTTTTTTTATACGTGAAGAAGAACTTGTTGAACAAATAGTTTCAAGTTATGAAAAAAAATCTCAAAATTTACCTCCTGATCTTCGGAAAGCGTGTTTGGGGATAGTGACGAAATTAGCACACAATCTCTACCAGGACATAGATTCCCTGAGAAAAAAAGGGGTTACGAGCATTGATTTAAAAAGCTATGCTTCTAAACAGCTCTCTAAGATTCAGGGTGTTGTGAGCCCTTTTTTTCATAAAGATGACACACTCGAAAAAATGGCGGAGCTGGGTACTGATATTACAGCGCTACATCCCCCATCTCGTCACACCCAAGAACATGATGAAGGGACGCTTTCCTTTGGGCTCGATTTCTTGCAAGGAGAAGTTGCGCATCAGATTGGGGAGCACTTTGGCGAACCTTATGGATTAGTTGTTGAAACAGTGGTTGGAACATTGACAAATACAGATTCTAAACCCATGGAAGACACAGTTGCCTCCGCAGCCTCGCATACAACGATTATTGCTGGTGCGGAATTAGCTGCAGTAGGGCTAGAAGCAGAAATTCCAGGGTATCAGATCATTCTCGGAATGAAAGCTCTTGGGGCTGTGGCAAAAGCAGGAGAGGAAGGTTTGAAAAAAACTGAAAAATACTATCAGCCAGTCGAGGGAGAACGTCCCGAGCCATGTTTAGACGACTTTTGCTCTTCTCCTTTACAGGCAACTTACCAAGCTGAAAAATTGTTGCAAGCAGCCCAGCTGCCGTCTCAAGCAATCCACGTAGTGCATCAAAAGTTAACGGAAGTATCCACTGAGGCTCTAAAAAAAGTTGGACTGACAGAAAAAAATGTGGCCCAAGGTGTTAAACGTTTTAATACTTTTGTCGGTGAACATCCACCAGTCCCTGGAGATATACTAGACAGGCCGACGGATCGCCATTTTCAGGATAGGCCATCTGGGGTAGAAGAAAGTTCTCATGCTGACCCAAGATTTTACTTTTCAACAGTAGAAGAGCTTGAGGTTTTCCTTAGGAATCTACCCGCTACAGAGAAGAAAGACAGCCACCAATCTCTTACTGACAAGGTAGTGGCAATGAAGCTGTCTCCCGCTTCTTTTGGTCCTCCCCTTGCGGGAGCTGCGGCCGGCGTTGGTATTTCAGGTTTAATAGGTTTATCTCAAAAAGCAGCTGCTGAACAAGCCAAAGAGGCTGCATTAGGCGCTGCCCAAGGTGCGCGTGCAGCAGTGTGGGAGGCAAAATGGAATCAAATAAAATTAGAGGAAATGTGTGAGGGGATTGGCGAACTTGCAGCAAAGAATCCCAATCCAGCAGCGTACAATAACCTAGGCAGAGAATTGATACAGGGAATGGAAAAAATCCCAATTCTGGAAAGAGCAGTGCCTCCAGCCGAAGCAGCCGCTAAAGCAGCAGTCGAGCGTGCTGCGGCCACAGAAATCTTACCCTTAGGGAGAACAGCGATTATGAGTGGAGTAGGCGCAGTTCTTGGGGTGGTAGCTCTTGCCTTAACACCTAGCGAACTTGGGAAGGAATAGATAGGGTTGGGAAAAATTGGGCGCTGGGGTCCTGAGAGAGCTCTCCTCTGATCACATTGAGACGATAGCTTCATGCGAAGGACATTTGGATCACGGGTTACCATATCCATGGATAGACATACAAATCCGTCCGTCAGAAGTAGAAAAACTAGAACAAGAACGATCAGATATTCAAAAACAGATAAGCGATGAAGAAAGATTGTTAGAAACAAAGTTCCCTAATCTTTCCTACAATACCTTTTATGATATCCCAGAAGGAGAAAACCTAAAAAATCTTAACGAGAAGCGTTGGTTTATTATCGACTCGATTACACAAATCCAACTCAAATGCCTGGAGCCATTAAACCAACTTCTTAATCAGTTTTATGAAAATCATAAAACCTCTTATGATAACACACTGATTATTTTAGGCTGGGGCTTTTAACAGTTGGTCTTGACCTTATTTAAACTTGCTCATATATTATCAGAATGAGCAAGTTACTAACCATCCACGAAGCTGCATCCCTTATGGGGGTATCGGCACAAACACTGCGTCGTTGGGAACGTGAGGGAAAAGCTATCCCTTCTATCCGAACAAAAGGAGGACAGCGAAGATTTAATCCTCAAGATATCCCAAATATTAGGCGATCCTTAAAAAAGCGATTGACAGTTGCGTATGCACGTGTTTCGAGCCACGATCAAAAAGAAGATCTGATACGTCAGGAAAAAATGTTGGAAATGTTCTGTTCCTCCCATGGATGGACATATAAACTCGTATCAGATTTAGGATCAGGAATGAATTATCACAAAAAAGGCCTGCGAACTATCCTACAGCTCATTTTAAACAGAGAGATTGATAGACTTGTTTTGACTCACAAAGACAGACTTCTCCGATTTGGAAGCGAACTCATTTTCTCCCTTTGTGAAGAAAATGAGGTTGAAGTAGTTTTGATGAATCAAGGCTCAGAACTATCCTTTGAGGAAGAGCTTGCAGCAGATGTACTTGAAATTATAACCGTATTTTCTGCAAGATTGTATGGCGCTCGCAGTCGCAAGAACAAGCACCTGATAGATAATCTCAAGAAGGCCGTCGATGCAAGCAGACAAGGTAATTAAACTCAAATTTGAAGAAGATCTGGACGCTTTCAATGTTCTTGATGGTCAATCAAGAATCTGTAATTGCCTGTCCAATATGCTTCTTGAACGCGCTAACGAACTGAAAATCGCCTATAAACAAACTGGCGATGAAGAATTCGCTTTGATGCTCTATTCAAAACGGGGTTTGCGGGATCTCATTCCAGAAATCAAAAAAGAGTATCCTTTCTTTAATACCGTTCATTCCTCGCCCCTAAAGAACGTAGGCCTTCGCTCAAGCGCAACTATTCAAGCATCCCAAAAATGCAAAAAAGGAAAGCGCAAAGGCTCTTCAGAGTGGCCGAGATTTAAGTCATGGAAAACTTCGTGGTATTCTCTACTTTATGATGAGCCAAATAAAGGATTCAAAGTAGAAGGCTCGACATTAGTGCTATCTCTTGGACGAGGACAAAACAAAGAGCAAAGGTATCTTACCCTTCATTTAAAGGAAGCACACCTTCTCCAAGGATATACTATCCGTAACTTACGCATCATTCGAGAAGATGGAAAGTATTATGCTATCTTCTCAGTCAAAGTGACGCTGCCTGAGAAAAAGCATATCAAAAAGGCCATAGCCCTTGATCCTAATCATAAGAACTTTGCTGTTGGTGTAGATACAGAAGGGCGCTCTATTGAAATCCAAAGTCCCTACTGGATCAAGCGAACAGATAAGCGCATTGATGAAATAAAAGCAAAGAGAGATCGTTGTAAGAAAAAAGCTCGGGAATTGGAAGTTCTTGATAGTCAAGGACATCCAACAGGAAATACCTACACTATTCCCTCAAGGAGGTATAAAAAGTTTCAAGAAGTGCTCAACAAAGCCTTACATAAACGTCGAGAACAGACTAAGACATTTATGTTCACTGTAGCTNNACTGGGTTGACCAAAGCCATGCGTCGGTCAATGAATAACTTTTCGTTGCTCGGCCGATTTAAGGAGATCCTATGCTGGACAGCCGCCAAATCCGGCAAACACTACATAAAGTACGATGAGAAAGGAACAACCCGCACGTGCCACATCTGCGGTTATGAAGTACCTGATGGTCTTTCTCCCTCAATACGTCAGTGGATTTGCCCGGTTTGTCAGACATTTCACATTCGGGACGAAAATGCTGCCCAGAATGGTCTGGCAAAGGTCTTGCGAGATCTAAACGAAAAAGGCGAGCCTTTTGGTTCGCTAATGCCCGGCTCGGGCCTCGTTCTTATTCAAGAACGATGGGCCTGGCGTGTTTTGCCTAGCGGGATACATAGTATCCGTAGCGGGGGTGAAATGGCGAGCAATCGCAAACGACAGGTAATTAAAAACGAAAGCATGATGCTTTCAACCAGAACTTGATTACAATGATCAGCTATGATCATGTTTGAGCATGTTTTGGAGAGCGG
>PMZB01000044.1 GCA_003170575.1 Chlamydiia bacterium
CCTGTTAAACTTGACATAGCCTGTTCCTTTCATTATTTCGCAGGCTATCAATAAATTTTATTAATGTAAATTTTTATGGTGATTTTTCAACAGGGATTGCAGCAGGTGCATACTCTTTCTCTTCTCTTGTCCGTGTGAAAAAGAAAAAAAGATCTTTGGCATTAAGGAGCCAAGAGATGGCAAGAAGGGTAATGCCAAAAAAGGAGAGAGGCAGAACAAGGTTGAAAAGTTGGGAAGTAAAGGTGGAAGGTACTGGAGAGGTGTGAGCCCAGCAGAAGAAGGCTGGGGGAGCGAAGAGGAGAGAAATGAAGCTCCATGTAAGAGCTGCAGTAAAGAGTGTGGCTACAATCGTTTTTTTAAGGAAGTACATGCCTTGCGCAGATATGATAGGTGAAGTTGATTTTTGGAGTGTGTTGTAGAGGTAAAAGGCATTAAGCCATGCAGAGATGCTTGTAGCAATAGTTACGCTCATTGCTTTCCAGCCTAAAACAAAGACAAGAAATGAGTTCAGCACGATATTGGAAAAAAGAGAGAGAAAAGCTCCCCGTATGGGCACTATGTAATTTTTCTGCGCATAAAAAGCCGGAGCCAGCACGGTAATAAGGCCCATGGGCAGAAGTGCTAGAGCATATCCGTGAAGGCAGGATGTGGTTGTGATGACTGAGTGCGCTTGAAAGTTTCCTCGCCCATAGATGCCGTTAATAATAGCCATGCCGCACACCAGAAGAATGGCTGTACAGGGAAGCAAAAACGCAACGACTTGTCTCACGGAGAAATCAAGAAACGAGCGGAATTGTGCCCTGTCATTTGCCTGGATGGCCCGCGAGAGAGGAGGAAGAAGAGCTCCTGAGAGAGCAATACCAAACAGGGCAAGCGGGAGCTGCTGAAAACGTATAGAGAACCATAACTGCGCAGGCCCTTCTGGGTCGGCAGCACGGGCAAAAAGAACATCGATAGTGTTGTTTATTTGGGAAGCGCCAATACCAATAAGAGCGAGTGCAAGCGGGCCCAAAAGCCGATGTATTTCCTTAGAAAAGAGAGAGATATTTGCAAAAAGGGTGCCCTTTAAGGCATCCTTACATTGTCGCAAAACAGGGAGGAAGGAAGCAAACCACTGGGCAATGCAGGCAACCACGATGCAAGTAGCAAGATAGGGCATACCTTCTTTTGTGGTAAGGGTGCGGAAGCTGAAGGCAGAGATTATGATCACAATGTTGAAAAAAATTGGCGCAGCTCCGGCTATAAAGAAGCGCCTTTGGCATTGGAGAAAAGAGATATTCAAGCCAAATAAGCAAATCGGAACAAGGCCAGGCATCATGATGATCATAAGATCCAGAACTTCTTTGACACCCGGGGAAACATCGAATAGATGAGCAACAGCATAGAGTATGCCCATAGCAAAGATGGCCAAAAGAGACAGCCCTATAGTCCAAACCATGGAAAGATCGCGGAAGAAGCGGCATCCTTTTTCATCGCTTTCTTTTCGGACCTCTTCAAACAAAGGGATAAACGCTTGTTGGAGCGCGCCTTCGCCAAAAAGGCGTCGTGCTAAGTAAGTGAAGCGAAAAGCGATAAAAAGTGCAGCCAACGCTTCATTTGTGCCGAAGAAAAAAGCAAGAGAAATATCGCGAAACATGCCGCTAATGCGACTCAGCATAGCGCCTGAAAAGAAATGGATAGCGGAACTTTTTATTGAATGAAAAGAATCTGCCACTTTGGTTACCTGATGTTAAATGCCAATTATACACCAAGAGAAGGAAGATGAATAGACTAGAGATAGCAAAGCAAGAGGAACAGGCGGCATTTTTGAGGACATTTCAGGAGGTCCTTAGGCGGCATAATGTGAAGATACACGATTTTTCTGTGCCGCAAGCTATGAAATTCTTACGTGAGAGCATACGTAAAGGGCCTTCTCCACTTAATAACGAGCTTGCGCGGGCTGTGTTTACTGGGACTAAGTTGTTTCCGCTTCTTGAGCGCTCCGTCTCATTTCTAGAGCCTCCAGAGCGAACAGAGGATCTTTTTGGAAAAACAAGGAAGGCAGCTGTAGGGTTTGGGGCTCATGATACAAGCCATTCTTTATGGTACATGCTCTGCCATCCAAAATTAGTCTGGAGCGCCTTAACAAGCGTCTGGATTGGTCATACATTGTTTGGGAAGGTGTTCCCGTATGATCCAAAAGGGTTTGCGAAAAACATTTCTGGACTGCTTTTTGAAGAAAAGCGGGGGGAAAATTCCTCTATTTTGTGGACCATGGGTCCAACACCCACACTCGGGAACATTCTTGCTCCAGAGACGGAGTGCGCTTTAGAGTCTCTGGAACAAGGAGAAAAGTGGGTGTACGTAAATTTGCAGAGCCTTGGATGTAGAGATGAACGGCCCAGATCGCTTACGCTGCTTGAGGCTTCAAAACGCTACCAAGGGCGTTTTTGTGCGGCAAGTTTAAGTGTTGATTCTCCTTTGTACAAAGGCAGAGAGGGGGGCGATATTCAGGAACATAAAAAGATGCTTCTGAACCAGCTTTCAAGGGCTATTTTTTTGAAAGATACTTCATGGTATTTTTTCTCTTTGCAAGGGAAACAAAAGGAAATGTGGTGGAGTATCGTTGAGGAGGTTGTGGAGCTTTCTCTTGCATTATCCCAAGGGTTAATTCCGGTCTTTCATGAGCTTGTGGTTTTGGGATTAATTCGCGCATGGCAAGCTTTTCACATGAAAGATGTCAATAGACTCATCTCAACAATTGCATGCAAAGAATGCATTGATAGAGGCGGCAGTGTGAATGCGGCCTTTATGTGGGCGCTTTTAGGGGATGATGTTGGAAAAAAAGAGCGCGCAAGAAAAGTCATGGCGATCCTTTGGGGACGCCCTCTTCTTGCGAGAAGAAGGCTTATTGATAAGTCTCGCACCATAGGATTCCAAGCGCTTGTTGCTGCTTTGCCTGCGAAGGAAGTGCGCCATTATTTGGAAACTGTTTGGAATATTGCTTCGCCTGGACCAGGTTTGGCTGCTTCTTCTCGTCTTGTTTTGTAGAGGATGTAGAGATTGCTTCCCACAATCACGGTAGCGCCAATCAGGGTGTACATATCTGGAATTTTGTTCCACCAAAAGAAATCTAAAGAAACAACCCAGAAGAAGGAAGAGTAGTCGATGGGGGCGAGGGTTGAGGCCTGTGCAAACCTCAAGGCTTGGGCGATTGAGTATTGTCCGGCCGCTGCAAGCGCTCCCACGAAGGCAAAAAGAGCCCAATGTTCCCATGGCATAGCCTTCCACGTACTTAAAAGTATAGGGGAGAGCACAAGAATCATCGCAAGGTTAGGGTAAATAGTAATCGCCAGACTATGTTCTGTAGCAGCAAGCCGGCGCATCAGAATTTTATTCAGTGCACCCAGAAATGTTGCGAGAAGCACAACAACGGATATCCATTCAAACACTCCAGATGTTGGGTGCATAGCGATAAAAACGCCTCCCATTCCTATGGCAACAGCTATCCATCTCGAGCGGCTTACCGGTTCTTTCAGCATCAATGCGCTCAACACAATCATGAAAAATGGGGTTGTGTAGGCAAGTGTGTAGATGGCCGTGAGAGAACCAGTAGTATAGGCCTGAATGAAAAGGTACGTATAGAAGAGGTTCACCGCCAGTCGCACTGCATGCCTTCTTGGATGGGCGGTAGACAGTGCGGAAAAAAGCCCGCCTTGAAAGAGTGTTGCGATCAAAAGGGGGAAAACTCGGGTGAGTGCTCGAAGGAATGTGACCTGCGGGACACTGTATGTTAGAGTGAGATGTTTAATACATGCGTCTGAAAAAGGGTAAAGGGCAAGTCCAACAAACATCAGAATAACACCAAGCGTGGCTCTATTTTGCAAAG
>PMZB01000297.1 GCA_003170575.1 Chlamydiia bacterium
CTTGTGGATGAAGCTGCTGGTAATCTGGATAGATACACAAAATTGTTTTTGGGGACCCAAGCAAAAAGTGTAAAAAATAGTAAAGAATTTTCGGAGCTCTGTAAGTTTTATAAGAAGAATATAATGCCCATAGCCACTCATGCAAGAGTTGCTAGCTGGATCAAAGCCCTTCCTATAGAAACCATACTGGAGAAAGCGAAAGCTCCTCCCGCAAAATGGGAAGAGATACCATCGCTTGGTGTACTGGGCCTTGAGCTCGAAGGTGTAAAAAATGATACGGAGTATGAGCTGCTTTTTTTGAGGCAGCCAGATGGAACTCGGTTTTTCTCTCCGAAAATGCTTCGGTCGATAAAGTTAGCTACCGATGTTGAAAACGTCACCAAATGGGATCCACGAGCTGATCAAGAGATTCGGCATCTAGCCCATGCTCAGGTTTGTACAGAAATTAGATATCTTTTAGGAGAAGTGTATCCTCTGATGGATGCGTTTTTTCACATGGCGCCGCGAGCTAAAGGGAATGAGGTTTATTTGGCTCTTTACAAAGTATGTATTGCGCTTCTTGAAGCTTCTGTGCAGGCAGTGCATCAATTTCCAAAAGAAGGTTCAAAAGGTGCCCAAGAGTATTTCCAAGATTTTCGTTCCAGTTTTAATGAGTTTTTACATTTGCAAGAATTTCAACGGTTGGTCACCTATCCGCCTCACAACGAGTATTCGTGGGAACATGCGCTCTTTAGATTAGCACAGGCCTTTTCATCCTCTCTTATCGCTGGAGCGCCTCTATCTCAAGAGCTTGTAGATGGAATGAGAGCTCTTGCTTCTCAGGCGTTAACCAAAGAGGCAGAGCATGTAGGAGTGCCTGATGGTACGATTTCTCAGCAGCTCTCGGTTGAAGGATCAGCGCTTCGCTCCTTCTTTAAAGAGATGAAAGGATGGCTGCTTCCACAGATGCTGCAAATTCTTGAAGAAAAGGGGTGGAGTGCATATGAGCCCCTTCTTGGAGAAAGTGTGCCTAATCACCTGTTTGACCTCTCCTGGCGCGGAGCTCTTATTCCTGTTGTACGTCTTCCTTCGCCAACCCGGCAGGAATACATCAATAAAGCAACTGTTTCGGAAGTGTTCCAGGTAGCTATGCGCAGGTATCTTTCTCAGAGGAAGGGGATTCTTGTGATCAACCTGCAAGAGAGAACAAATTGGAGAGAAAGTGCTCGTGCCACAGCTCTCGAAGAATTTTGTAAAAGAGGAGAGAAAGACGAACGGCTTTTTGTGTTCACACAAAATCGACAGAGTGAATTTTATTTCCAGACAGGTGTGTATGCAGACATGCACTTAGCGGAGGAGTTTAAAGACCAGCTGCTTTCTCAGCTCATAGAGCCGGGAAGCGGGGCAGTATGGCCTCGAGTCGTGGATGAAGGGCTTACCCAACAGATAAAGGACTTAATCCAAGCTATACACATAACCGTGTTTGGAGGGCGCAATGTGATCAACTGCGTTCGCAGAATTGCATTTATCGAGCTTGTGTATGACCTGATGATGCTTAGGGCTATCAGTATGGTGCATCCTGATGTAATCTTTGTCTCTTCTAAAAATGGCCTTGATACAGCCTTGAGCACAGTAAGTTCGCTTTTTTCGCTTTCTACTAATTTACAAGACACATCTCTTTCACAAGCAGATGTAGATTGGATGCGAACTCTTCTTTTCGGAATGCCGCTCATACATAGACATAGACTGCTTTTCCCAGAAAGACAAGAGCATCTATGCGTTTTCCTGCGGTTTCTTGAAAACACAATTTCTGTACTCGGCAAAGCAGAAAAGAAAACCCTGAAAGACGCCATCTCCGCCTTTCTTCCGCATGAGATTGTGAATGCTTCCTTGCTTCCTGCGTCAGGGCATCAGCCGACGTCTGTGAGCTGAAACATGCATTTTCAAGATTTCATCTTGAAAATGCATGGGAATTGGTTATGTCTCTGTGGTGTCACGTAGGAACTGAAATATTGCTTTTCCAGAAAGACAAGCAGCTTGATCTGCTTTGTTGATATGATGTGTATATACCCAAGCAAGCTGAAGAATTGGTTTTTCCCTTCGCAGAACACGCCATCTTTGATCCCGAAAAAACAGCCCCTATGTGTAATAGTGGGCCTGTTTTTTTGGAATCAAATCTGACATGTTCTGCATCGGTAAAATCCCAATTCTTCAACTTGTTTGTGTGTAAATCAGGCAAAACCTGTGGGGGCGTTGTTGAGAAGTTCCGAAATCTTCTCTTGGAAAGAGAGATCATCAGGAAACTGACTGAAATCCCTAGTAAAAAAATCAATTCTTTGCCTTATAAAATCCCCTGTCACTATAGTTTTACGGACTTTTAGCCGTCCTATTGGGCCATCCTCTGTGTCCGTTGTTATTGTCAGCCGCCCAAAAATAACCAAATCTCTCAATTTATAGGTGGCTCCACTTTGCACGGTAACAGTTACTTCCCTGTTGCCATACACAATAAGATCGTTATCTTCACTCACCTCTGTCCCCTCTTCCGGCTCGGCTAACGACCATGAGTAGAGTTTGCGAAGTTCGGATGACGAGTATTCAGCAAGTATGTGCTCAGCTATGGCCATGTTATATCTCCTAATATTAGAGGCTTTTTTTCAGTTCCTTATTCCATTTTTTTAGAAGGAATTTTTCGAACAATAACATCAAAATGAAAGGTGTGATCCCTTTCCACCAACGATTCATTTTGAGATATACCAATGTTTTCTTCTGTTGTTTCATCTTGGATTAAAACAGAGGGACACCCAGTTAGTTGAGAAAGACCGGGGATATCCTCGTACTGTTCAATATGCGTACCCCCAGCAAAAAGGACATATTTACCTTTTTCTTTGTACGCATTGATTACTTTTACTGCATTATAATTCATGGCGGAAATTCTTTCATGGGGGTTTGTAACTCCATCCCTTGCACTGGAGCCCATAGTATAGGTCTCATCCGTGTCGAGGCAGATGATCTGTTTAATTCCAGCTGCTTTTGCGGCTACAATCATATCTTTAAAACCATGTTTACAGTGATCGTCTAAATATAAGGATAGAGCTAAAGGCATTGGGCCGTCTTCAGACGCTGCTAAAAATTGATCGAGCTCTTTTTGCAAACTTTCTGATGGCAAGTGCTCCAGATAGAGGGTTGTTACTCCCTGTGCAACTAAATACGGAAAATGCTGGCATAAAAACTCTTTTGGTGAGCTGTCTTCATGACGTTCGCCTATACAGATGCCTAGGCTGTTTTCAAGACATGCGGATAACAACTGAGTTTCCGAACAGTGAGGAGCAGGTAAAGCAAGGGGGGGGGTTGTAGGTAGTTTGACGTGTCTGAAAAAGTGTCGAGACAGATTTGCCAACAGAAAGTGCTCCCGATCAGTACAAAAATGAGGCTCTATGAGAGTATCGGCTTTAATCGTGTATCCATCGAAAATTGTGCGATAACCGCGCCCGATCAGCTTCGTTAGGGTGCGACTATGATTGGCAAGAACGCGTATGACATTTGCTTGATATCCAAATTGCAGTGTCTTCGTTGATTCGTCAAAATGTATATTTGTGCCAGGCAATTCTTGAATAACCCCTTTTAACAGGTCAATTGCGCTTGGGGCGCCAGGCCCTTCTGTCACTGTGAAAGAAAAGAACTGCTCAGTTGAGGGAGGCTTCAACTCCAGGGCAGGTGTTTTTCCTTCTCGCGATGGGTGTTTTTTCTGTGAAAATTCTATTGCGTCATCAATGATTTTATCTTGTACGTCTGGAAATTGAATGGCAAATCCATATGCATTAAAAGACCTCTTGCGAAAAGTGCCTAATCTTTGAATAAGTTCGTGTTCCAATTCACCCGGAAATAGTGTCTGGGGCAAGTTTTGCACAATTGAAAATATATCTACGAATGGAAAGTTCAGGCCTCCTTCAACCTGAGAGGCGGGAGGGAACGTTGCCATATTCTGATCAATGAATGAAAAGAGATTTATTTGACTGGGCCAGTGCTTGCTCATGCTGTGCAGTCTATACCAAGGTGAAGACTTGATAAGCCATTTATCTAGATCGCTTGATTGGAGAAATTCAAGTGCATCATGCGCGATTTTTTCGCGAATGCCCTTGTCACCCAGCCCAAGACCCTCTGCTGTTTCCTGATTTGTAGATAGAAGTCCTTCTAGCCATTCTGAAAAAAGAGGAGTCCTTTTTTCCGGAGAAAGAGACTGGTCAGTATTTTTTAAAAAGGTCCAGATTGTGTGAAGTGGATATAACGGCTTGTTTTTTACATCATTCGAATCCGCCAGCATACATTCATGAACGTAACAAAAAGAAATGATGTTGATATCTGATAGCTCTTTCTCAGTTAGTTCACAAATACGTTTCCAGGTAGGCAACATCGCTCGTTGAGTATTCGAGGTGGTTTTTATAGCGATTTTGGGAGATAAGTGCTGAAGCTCGACAGTTCGATGAAAATGTTGTTCAGCTCCCAAAGAAACTTTGGAAAAAGTGGCTTCTATTTTGCCATCTGACACTCTCCGTTGTTTATTTGGGGGCCTCAGGTCCGCTTCCTTTATCGCAGAATCTTTGGGGGCAAATGAGTTATATTCGATAGGTTCCATAAACACATCCTTATTGTTTTAGCCGAAGCTTACAACTGTTTATTCAAGACGGTGAATTCGCTTTCCACATAACCGCTTAAATCATTATTGATAGAGAGAAACATACTTGGCTTGCCCTCTGAAATATCGAATTTGTTAAGTCGAACGATTCGTATTTGTTGGTTGTCGATACTTCTGAGGTACATTGTTTTGCTTGATAAATCAAACACAGCGGTCCACAGGGTAGGAGGACAAGGGTTTTGGGCATATGCCAAGGCGATAAAAAGGTTTGACACGGCGCCAAGTTTTGATTCGCTTTGCGGCATAACCTTTAAAGCAAAAGCAGCTTTTGCGAAACGAGGTAAAGAATCAAATGTGCCAGGCAAATCCTCTTGGCCGCCAAATTCTCTCAATCGTTTAAGAAAGGAGCAAGAATCACTATAAGAATTATTGGTTAATACTAAAATAGGAAGAGATTCTCCACTATGAAT
>PMZB01000117.1 GCA_003170575.1 Chlamydiia bacterium
GAGTATTTTATGGTTCAACCGTCCAAATCATTCAAAGATTTAGCGGGGGAATATGCCGCCCTTGCAAATAACTATTTAGATCATCTTCCTGTAGAAAATTCGACCATCCGGAGTTTTGATGTGGTTGCAGAGGCTCTTCGGTCCATTACAGATTCAAAGCACCACCACGATGTGCCAGATTCCTTAAAAGGACGTGTTAGCTGCATACAAGAGTGCCTTGACAATCCTGAAATGTATGTAGAGAAACGCGAAAACGATCAACAATTTAAAGAGATTATCCTATGATGCGTGGCGTCAAAAATCAACAAATTAACTCTTCTCACTGACCAAGAGAGAACAAGATACGTTCTCGAACAGCAAGAGCAGGCCAACAAGGCTTCCCAGAACAAAGATCAAATGGCAAAAGCAACTCAGCCAAGTCCCGGTACATCAGCTCACGTTGGCACTGAAGAAGAGGCACTACGAGTTTACCAATACGATTGGGGGAATCAACATACAATTCTACCTCCTCTTGAGCAATATGTGCCAGAGGCCAACCCTGGATCTTTGAGAGAAGCAATGGAACTAATGTTTGCCACACTACTGACGATGCAGGAGATACAGCCGCAAGGTGAGGCGCCGCCTCCCCAGACAGCGCATTATCACATACAGCTAATCGTTCCATTATCTCGACCTACTCAAGCACAAGACAACCCGTTCACACAAATAGCAATCAGACTAATACAGAGTGGCTCATTACTTAACGCCCTACAACTTTTGGCAGAGTTCAGATAATCATATTAGAGGTTTGACTCGCGCAAGTCAGAATAAAAAGAATGTGCACGTTCCACAGCGCGCTTCAGGGATGCCTGAGGCGCTGATTCATCATGAGGAATAAGATTATCCTCTCCTAAATACTCCACAAGCCTGGCATTACGCAGAAGCTTCATTACAGGCTCTGGAATATTGCAGACAATAAGCTGCCGATTTCCCTTTTGCAAATAGTCCTTCAGCTGTTTTATGCCCAATGCAGTGGTTGCGTCCACATCATGAACGTGCTTCAAGCGCAAAATAAAGACTTTCGTGGAACTATCATCCTCTGCCATAGCTCGCAAGGCATATTGAAAAATATCCACAGCGCCAAAAAAGAGCTCGCCTTCAACGTTGATAATTCTTACTTCGCGAGGCACATTTTTTTCTTCCTCGCGAATTGGATGATAGTCGCCTGTCTTCTCATCGTAGACGTACTCCACTACACGCGGGACAGCCGCTTTTCTCAGATATAAAATTATGGAAAGAGCAACTCCAATATAGAAAGCAACAGGCAGGCTGAAAAACACACAGGAAAGAAATGTAACGAAAAACACAAACGCATCTGAATGTGTTGCTCTCCAACAAAGTGCTATCTGTTTTGTATCCACAAGGCGAATCACGGTCATAATAAGAAGGGCCGAAAGTGCAGTGATGGGAACATACTGAATAAGCCCAGCCAACAAAAACACGATTCCCGCAACAAATAACGAACTGAAAAACGCAGCAAATCGAGTCTGCGCATGGCTCTCCATGTTCAAAATGCTTCTAGAGGCGCTTCCAGAACATGGAAGCCCGCCAAAAAATGAGAGCACTGTGTTTGCACACCCAAGAGCCAGCACTTCTTGGTTGCCATTGATCCTCTGCCCTGTTGTTGCAGCAAGCGATTTAGCAATAGTGCTAGCCTCCAGCATGCCAAGCACTGCTATAGCAAAAGCAACCGGAAGAAGGGTGTTTAAAAATCGAAGATCATAAAAATGAAGCTCAAATGTTGGTTTAATACTGGACGCTCCTACAAGAGCTAGTTTTCTTCCTACTATATCCTCAAAATCAGTGAGATGTAAAAGCCACACTACCGCACTAATACAGACAATCACAAAAAGAGCCGCTGGAATCTTGATTTGGAGCCGTTTTGACATCTTAAATAAAAAAAGAGAACTTATGCCCACAACTGCTGTAAGAATATGCATATCTGTGAGATGACAAATCCAGTACACAATCTTTTCATAGAGAGTGTCAAGATTGTCTGGACACGAGATACCAACAAGAGGAAAAATCTGACCTACGCAAAGAGCAAGGGCCGTTCCTGTCACATATCCAACAATAACTGAATGACTCACAAACTGTGTCAGCCGCCCAAGTTTTAACACAGCCGCACCAAGCTGACACACCCCCACAAGGGCAGTGAGCACTGCCAAAAGCTGAAGAGAAATGGTTTCACGGGATGCAGGGTCAAGTCCAACATAATACCGCTGCAAAATAGTTGTAAGAGCCACCTGAACAAGGAGGGCCGTCGGATTATTCGGGCCTATCACAAGATGGCGCGAGGAACTTAAAAGCGCTGCGATAGCAGTTCCTAGCACCATGGAAAGAATACCTGCTGCCGGAGGCACGCCCACAACAAGAGAATAGGCAAGTGCTTGAGGCACAGAGATCAAAGCAACCATGAAAGCAGCGATTAGATCCTGAGTAAATTTTTGCGTGGAATATCGTTCAATGTCTTTTAACAAGGGACGTAAGGATAGGTCGTCGTTCGTGCGTGGACCTGGTAAAACAAGAGCTGTTTTCATAAAGAAAATATTTTAAGAAACTACTGCACTTCTCAAAAGTGCTGCAACTGCTTCTGGTGAAGTTGCCATGGTTAATCGGCGCCGAAGTTGTTCATTGCGCATAGCGGTCGTTATTGAGGAGAGAAGTTTAAGATACTCTGTTTGCTTATTATCTGGACCCCCAACTAAAAAAACGAGACGCACAAGAGAGTCATCTGGAGCGCTCCAATCAATCCCTTTTTGCAAGATACCCACAGCCATAAAAAAGTCAGAGTAGATAGGAAGCTTCGCATGCGGAATAGCAACTCCCATTCCTATTGCCGTGGACACAAGCTTCTCTCTATCCAAAATAGCTTGATAGAACCGATCATGTGCAGGTAATTCTTTCGTAGTAATAACCACGTCTACAAGCTTTTTAAGTACTTCTTCTTTCGAAGTCGTATCAAAAAAAACAACTAATCTTTCATCAATGTAATCTGATAACCGAATCATAAACTATACCACCAAAACAGGGCTATTAGTTCATCGTGACGAATATGCATCACTTATGTCAAGCAAAATATGCAAATAAATTGGCTTTGCAAGCCAATTACGATAGTGACACAAGCTGGTATTTGTTCAAAAACTCTACGATCTGCAGCACCTTCTCAGCAATGAACCTATCCTGAGGTAGTAGAGGTTTAGCTAGTTCATAGCACTAAACCTTCATGTTATTTTTTGTTAGAGATTAATGTATGATACAAGATTCTAAGAAATATTAAAAGCACGTAGTAATTTGGATTCGTAATATTTTCGTAATTGGTCTGCAACTTTCGCATCACGAGGAACTTCCTTTTCGCTAAGGCCACGTAGTTCCATCTCATCTTTAGTCATTTTTTGTCGCACTATGATTGGCACATTAATTCCAAATTGAAGCCACCCTGATTGTTCTTCTTCGGTAAAATATCCAGGGGGTTGTGAATGAAGATCCTTATTACATGTTTGAGGATTACATTAGCTGCTTGAGGATCGATAGCGCTAAGCTCTTCATCGCAAAGTATCACCGCAGGAGAACAACTATAAGTCCAATAAGATTTTCCCATGACACCTTGGAGGACTGATTGATCCGTCTGATACACTAAAATATCCTTTCGAAGGTTATCAACCCGAGCATACACATCAGGGAAAGCCGTTTTGGCAGTGAGTTCTCTGCCCTCTTCGTGTGTTAACAATTTTGGGATAAATGGATTAACAATGGTGCTTACTCCCCAAAAAGCAGCGGGGGCCCATGCGAAAATAGAACCTATTATATTCATAGTTTAATGTCCTGTATGCCCAAAACCTCCGCTTCCTCGGTCAGTCTCTACAATAAGATCGACTTGAGAGAATGAGGCGCGCACTACAGAAGCAACCACCATCTGCGCAATGCGCATGAGTGGAGTAACGGTAAAAGGAATAGAACCGTGATTAATCAAAAGCACTCCCACTTCACCGCGATAGTCACTGTCAATCGTTCCGGGAGCATTGAGCACGGTGACCTGACTTCTCATGGCAAGCCCGCTTCTTGGCCTAATCTGCGCTTCATACCCTTCTGGAATCTCCAGAAATATGCCTGTTGGAATAAGAGCAGTTTTCCCGGGCTCAATAACAACATTCTCGGTAATTGCAGCTTTCAAGTCAGCTCCGGCAGCTCCAGATGATTCATAGGAGGGAAGGTATTTTGGAGAGGAAGCAACAACTTTTATAACAAGCTGCTGTGTGTTGGTTTCAACGACTAACATAGATAGACCTCTGTAAAAAAAGCTGGGCACCACGAGTACAAAACAAAATTTTCTTGTCTCAAATCTTTAGGGATGAGGAGAAATACTCAAAATATAAAGCTCCCCTTTTTTAGGACCATATGCCCAAAAAATCCTATGGGCCCCAGGAGATCTATTTTGTATATACGACTCAAAAACATCGCCTAGAGCACATTCTATATCTGTAAACTTATGCGTGTGTAGGGAAGGATGCCTCAGATTTGTTTCCATAAAACCCAGGATTTTTCTAGTCTGTTTGAGAACAGATTTTTTCGATTTGTCTTTTTCCAATCCCTGCAAGAAGAAAGTTGCCTCATCTGAAAAAAGTAATTTCCATTTCATTTTTAGTCAGTGTCCTCAACATCCTCTTGAGCGTATTTAGCAAACGACCCCAGATCATGCATCCGTCCTTCCTCAGCATCTCTGATCCCCTTTAGCAGGGAAGTGAGCGCCTCAGGATCCTTATAAATCCAATGGCCTTTTGCGGGAACTTCTATAACAGGCTCTAATATTATTCTTCCGTCATCTCTATACATACGGAAAGACCTAAAGTTTTCTCTTTCTTCCCTCGAAAGTATACGTGTCAAGCAAATACGTTGCTTGTCGTCCATTGAGCCAATGGCTTTTTGTTTTCTCATAGACATACTTGAATTTTCCCTCTCTTCTTCTCAACAATATGATTGTCCCACTAATGGGAATTTCCCACAAGTGGAATTTTTAACCATTTGCTATGAGAATTCCCATCCCTTGAAGTGTATTATTATACCCATTTAATTTTTTAAAGTGAGGAATCTCCTTACAAGCGGCTTCTGAGAAAGAAATTGGGATATAAGAAATTGCATGGAGCAGAAATTCGCGACGAATTAGAGGAAGTAGATAGTGAGGAGCTGATTCCATTTTAGTTCATAAAATTTTTTATCATTCATATCATTGTTCGCTCTCTTGATGATGCCGGCCTTTATCGATCATTCCCCCTCCTCCCCCAATTCTTCTCTAGAACCAAAACAAATTGGTGGTCAAATTTTCTGGTTTTCCACTTTTCGCCTTTTTGCTTCTCTTCCTTCGGCTGGGTTCGCATCAACATAAGCTTTGGCAAATTCTAAGAGCGGAACGAAAACTTCCATATGACTAGATTCTCCTAACCTATGTCCCCTTTCCTGCGCAAATCCGTAAACTTTCGTCTTTGCATAGGACACTGTCTGGTCTATTCTCTTGGCAAACATTGAGGTCGCACATGTACACAAAGTAGCCGCTGTATGCGCTGTAGTATAAGAACCGCTGCAAAGGCATGTGAGTGTGAAGGTAGTTAAGTATGTGGAAAGACCAACAGTCCACTCTTCTTTCCCCCATGTACCCATTTGAGTTAATAATACTATAGATGAAAAAGCTGGTGCCGTCGCCTGCACAAGCTCTTTAGTTACACTAGCCCCAGTAAGAGCACCTGCAGCTTCTCCAAGTTGTCGACTTACAGCTTCTGCTCCGGGCACATTTACAAATTTCCCAGCAACTTCTCCAACTAAACGACCGACTTTTACTCCACCAGAGGTAATAATGGCTCCTGCTCCGAGCAGAAGTTGGGAAAAATTTCCCACAAGAGCAACCGCTCTTCCCCTTCCCTGTTCTTTTCGAGTTTCTTGAGCTTGCTCTTTATATTGCTCTTTCAGCTCTTTTTGCCCTTGTAATATTGCCTGTGTGTTTACATCTGGAGAGGGTGGCAGCTCTTTAAATTCGTGAGCATTTAAAAAGTTTTGTGCACGAACTGCCCCTTGCTGTTGTTGTTCTTTAACTTTCTCATACATTTCTTTCATTTCCATACGGGCTTCCACTAGCAGAAATTTTCCAAACCTTTGATTCATTTTAGCTACTTGGGCCAGCAATTCGTCACCTTTGGGATCACTTTGTGCATAGCGTTTTGCGGCAAAATATTCATCGCAAAAATCACTTAACTTTCCTTCAGCTCCTTGCAATTTGCGATGCAATGCAGCCAACATTTTATTTCCTTCAACCCCTTTTTCTTGTTTTATCCCTTCCTCGAGCCCATCCATGGAAAATGGCTCTAGAGAGCGGAGTGTGTTATCTAATATTTCGGCAGAATCTGCTAACTTTTTGATTCTTTCCTCTATTTCAGAAAAAGCCATTTTACTGACGGGTTGCACAGGTTCACCCAGTTTTCTGGGTTTTCTGGCATGTGCTGCAATATACGCTCTTAATTTTTGTTCTTCTTTATCAATTGCTTTGAGCATATCCAGCTGACCCTTCAATCGAACCTCAGCCTCTTTAGGATCCATCGGTTGATCCTCTTCAATGACTCCCTTAGTGATTTTTGTTATATTCCTGCCCGAAGCAATTTTGGCTAATGCAAGAACTGTGGCGCGATCTACCTTGCTTTCTTCACTAGGCTTAACTGGCTCTCCCGAGGCGCTTCGTTTTTTTCCACCTTTTAAATATGTCCTTTTAGGGGCAGCTGGCGGGGCACCCTCTTCCATAATTTTCTTGACAAGGTCAAGCACTAAGTTAGTAAATCTAATGTGCTTTTCTGCATCACTAGAATAATCTGGTATTTGATTCCGAAGATATTCTGGAATCTGCATTGGAATTTCTGAGAACATGCTTGCCATACATATTTCCTTTGTTAAATTGGAACTCCTCCTCCAACACCTGTTGGAGGGGTAGAATAAACGTATTGTGGAGTTGGAGAATACACTTGTGTCACAGGTATGTCCCCAGCAATCCTAGCTAAGTCTTGATTTTGTGGTAAAAAAACAGGAGTCCCCTCTCCGCCTCCCTCAACCAACGCTTTGCCTGCTATCCAAAGAGCTTCAAAAAAACCCACTTCAGGGAGGGGGTTTGCAGCACTCACACTCAACGTTTCTGATTTTTGCGAAGTGTATGGCGGTGCCTTTAAAACTGAAGGCTCCTCAACCTTTACAGGTTCTGCCATAACTGAGGAAGGCTCTGTTTCCACGCCCACAGATGCAGATAGAGCAGGGGCAGCTTTTGTTTTCGTTGCAGAGACTGCCCTTTGCGGCTTCACCCCTCCAGCAGCTGATTGCACAGATTCAAGCGGAAGATGGGCAAACGCAACTGCTTGACTGGCCGCCTGGAAGCAAGCTGCGCTTGCAACTTCAACCACAACTGCCGAGAGAGGCCCCTCTCCCATACGTTCTTTTATTGTCTCTTGAACAGGTTTATTTAAAGCTTTCGCCGCCAAGCCTGCTGCCACAGCACTTACTGCCTTATCAAAAATACGAGATACAAGTTCTCCCCCTGATGCTGAGGCTATAACTGAAGGAGCAGCAAACAGGGCCGCCTGGCCCATAGTTAAAGCAGCTTGCGCAGCTTTTTTCCATTTACGAGGAACTCTTGATAAAGCGTTGGCAGCAAGAGTGCCATACGTAGCAGCAGC
The DNA here is from genome assembly GCA_003170575.1 of Chlamydiia bacterium. Classification (GTDB taxonomy): domain Bacteria; phylum Chlamydiota; class Chlamydiia; order Chlamydiales; family FEN-1388; genus FEN-1388. Next base: position 7,743 of record PMZB01000117.1, read on the forward strand.
TATCCCCAAGAACACTTGAATCTCAATCCCGCTCTGGAACTCCTGATATCCGCCTCCCGCAAGACGCGTGGTGAGAGCAGCTCCGGAGAGAAGGCCTAAGGTGGAGGCAACTGTGCTAATCACAACACCTCTGAGATGTTTGTGAGAAATAGCTGTGGGTATGGTCTCTATCTGTTCGACTGGTTGAGCTTCAGCTAGAGGCTCTGTGGCCGCAACCATTTCCGGTCTGCCAGCTTTTTCTGAAGGCTTGGGCGAAGCCTCTTTTTCTATGGGGCGCAAAAGGTCCTGGATAAGGGCTTTCACATATTCAAGGCAGGAAGTACGTTTCGCTTTGTCAGCATCGCTTTTTATGGGAAAAGGATCTTCACTAAGTGTTTCTTCTAATGTCCGAAGGGCTTTAAGTGCATCTTGAAGGGCCTTTTCTGACTGCAAAGAGGGAATATCTTTTGAAGCTGCCTCTTCCAGTTTTTTTTGTATGGCAGGATATATATCGCACATGCCACTTTGCCAATCAGCTTCAAGTTGTTCTTGTAAATGTGGATAAGGTACGCCCTTGAAATCAGGATGGACCTTAAAGCTATTCTGAAGGACTGTTTGCACCGAGGAAAGATCTTTTATTCCCGAAATATGCAAGTCCCCTGCAATTTTTCCTACTATCTCCTTCCATTTGCCTGCCATGCATCGTCTTAATGGAATGAGATCTACAGGGACATGTTCCGCATCCTTCAAAATCTTCGGAAGCTCCTGAAGTGCTTGTTCTGGGGTTTTTGAAGAAAGTACGTTGCTCACTTCTTGACCGACCTTTTTTCCGAAGTGAATACGTTGATCTTCGTTGAGCAAAGAGGAGATATCCTGGTAAAGAGAGAGCAGTATGCGAAGCTCAAGCGGTTGAAGAAGAGCGGCGCGATGGATCACGCTTTCGCAAAATTTAGCGCAATCATCTTCGATCATCTCCAGATTCTTCAACTCATGGACGGTAGCCTCAAGCTCGGCACCCGAAGTAGATTGATCAATAGCCTTCATTGCAAGCTCAAGAAGCTGATCTTGAGGAAAATGCACCCACAGTCTACTAATCAATGAGGCGCTAATCGGTCCGTTTTCCTTGATTTTCCGAAGCAGTATCTCACAGGTTGGCCGATCAAATAAAAAAGTCTCAATCCCTAATTTTCCAAGAGCCTCTATGCCGCCTTTCAGAATGTGATCTAGCTCACGCATTGGACATAATTGCGCATTCATACATAAGGTTCGAAGCAAGGTTCTCACAATATTGAGGCGTTGATTTTCTTCTTTTTGGAGAATCTTGGTTGCAACAGTACATATTTCAGGTGAGATTCCAACCCCTGGAGGCAACGCACGAATCGTTTTCCGGAAAATGCTTGCTAAGCTTCTTCCCCCAAACTGCTGATCAAGCGAAAGGGAAAAGTCGATCACTTTTTGAATAGCTGCATCCATTTCAGGAGTTGTGCGTGGAAGAGAAAAATAGGAAAAGAGCGCATCAAAAGCAAGGGCATGGACAGCTTCAAGATTAGACGTTTGATCAAAGAGTATGACTTTTTGTCCCAAAATCTCCTGACTTTTTCTAAAAGGCCGTGTGCACCAGAGGAGAAGCCTTTTAATAAAAGAAGGCTTTAGTGCAAAGGGGCTTGATCTGTCCGTCACTTCCCTAAAACACAAAACACCTGATGCACCACCTAACGCTTCCCAAGTGTCAGAAAGCTCAGTTAACCTTTGAAGAGAGGATAGAGATGGTATGCTCATACTCTTCCTCCTTTTGCTACATGAACATTAGGATTTTTTTCCTCAAGATACTTATCCAGCTCTTTTAAGAGGTCATCAAGTTTTTTTAAGCACCTACCAGCTTCAGGAAGATTGTGTATACGGAGCAAGTCTCCTTTTATGGCTGTAAGAACATGATGGGAGTGTAAAGCAGCTTCGTAGGATTTTTTGGTGATTTTAAGATCTTGGCTTAGCTTAAGCAATAGAGTGTCGATCTCAGTAATCGATATCTCCTTCAACTGCCTGACAAAAGCTTCCCGAATAGTATCTGGACAAACATCAGCAATATCACGAATTATTAGATCCTGATATTCAAAAAAAATGGCTATTCCTTGAGCCATATCAAGTAACTTTTTAGTGCTCAACGTGTGGCATTGCTTATGGAGCCAGAGTTTGTACTCCTCACACAGGTTTTTCACCGTTTTTGGATGCAAATGAAGCGTGCTTGACCTCCCACCTATCTGGTCAAATAGGCTTTTGAGTGCTTGTAGAGGGTATGCTCGATCAACTTGCTCCACCCAAGCTTGCGAAAGTTTGATCTGTTCTTCTTCAGGAATACCATCTTGAACTGCTAGGAAGATTTTGTACCGATCGGAAAGAGGAATTTGGGTTGATGTACTAAGCTGGTTCACTATGGCAGCGCTTGTCTTTGGAAGGTGCAGCTTCCCCAAAGAACAAATTTTTTCCCATGTTGGTAAAATGCTATCAAGGGAAGTAATTTTGACTGAATAAAAGGCATCAGCAAGTTCTGTTGCCTTTTGTAGCTGATGTGAGGAAAGCTTTTCTAGAAATAGGGAACTCAAAACAGGTTCAGTTAACTCATCAACTGGCCGAGATAAAATGACGTCGCAGGAATGCGACCCTTCAGGCAGCAAGATGCCAGCTTTATGCAGCAATTGTTGTCCTTCCACCCACGCTACAATGGGTTTTTCCTCTTTCTGAATCTTGCTTGCAAAAAGCTGATCAATCGCGCCACTTATTTTTTTTGGATCAGGCTTTAGCGCCGGGGCAAGTACGCAAAGTCGTTTAAGGGCCTCATCAGGCTTCATGGTTTTTGGAAGGGCCTGAAGACAACTATAGAAGACATCTATAGCATTTTTCTTCGAAGTTTCTGAGGGTATTTTTTTCTCATCGCCCAGTATATAATTTGCGAAAATCTTTTTTCCTTCATCTGTACCAAGGAGTCCGTCACAGGATAGAGCAAAATTGATTACTTGCTTGTTTTCATGAGGAGTATGGTTGGGCAAATCTTTGAGCGCCTCTTTAAAAAGCGACTGAATAATTTGAACATTTGCCCTTTGATCATACTGACAGATCCTATCCCATCCAAAAAACTTTCGTACACTTCCCCAAAGTTGGTGAAAGAATCGAGAAACTCTACTTGGGCATATAACAAAAGCTTCCGAAGGAGTTTCAATTGAACGAATAAAGATTTTGTGAATATCCTTATGCGCATCGTCAAGTCTTTTTTCAAAGTTTTCCGAGAGTGCAAAAAGCTTTTGAAAGGGTGAAACCTCAACAATCATGCATGGTCCTCGCTAATCCATATGAGCCGGACATTATCAAGTTAATTATTTTATTCCTATATAATTTTTTTTCTAAGAGTGAGCAGGGAATTAATGAAG